>CAMXAS010000220.1 GCA_947179195.1 uncultured Bacteroidales bacterium | reverse complement strand
ACGGCGCGGTCGCCATAACCCAGTTCCGCCGGGATATAGAACGTGAACTTGGAGCCCACGGGCATGAGTTGCAGACCTTCCGTCCAGCCTTTAATCACGGCGTTGAGCGGGAAGCTCGTCGGTTCGCCGCGGTCGATGGACGAATCGAATTTCTCGCCGCTGAGCAGACGGCCTTCGTAATGCACCTTCACGCGGTCGGTGGCGGCCGGCTTGGCGCCCGTGCCCATGACATTCACCTTGTATTGCAAGCCGCTCGCGGTCTGCTGCACGCCCTCTTGCTTGGCATTCTCTTCCATAAACTTACGGCCGGCTTCCTTGTTGGCCGCCGCTTCCTTCAGGCTTTCCTCCATCTGACGCGCCTGCATTTCCTGCTGCATCTTGTTCTGCCATGCGCTCAGAATACGGTTCGCATCCTCGTCGGACACGCCGCTTTCCTCGCCTTTCACGGCTTTCTGAAAGCCCTCCATAAAACTTTCAATCGCTACTTCGTAGGGCATCTGCGCGATTTGACCGCCCAGATTGTAGCCCAAAAGGAAACTGACCGTATCCTTTTCCTTTGCATCCTGTGCCATAACTGTTTCGTTTTTCTGTTTTTTCGCTTTCTGCGCCATCGCGGAAGGGGTGGCGACCATGCCCAGGCCCAACACTACGATTAAGCCGCAGACCATTTGTTTCATTTTCATATTATCGTGTTTTTTCATTTCACATTCTACCCGTCCGTCCGCTTGTAATAACGGATGAGCCCCGCCATAGGGGACGCTTCCACCGCTGCAATTTCCATACCGCAGGCCCGTGCCGCGACCGTCAGTTCATCGCGGAAATGGTGCGCCACCGAGCCCAACAATTTGACCGGCAACGTCTTGACCGTTTCAAATTTCAATAACTGTTTCTCGCAGAACGCGCGGAAGGCCGTCTGCAACAAGTCCTTGACAAACGGGTCGTCCCGATGTTCGCCGGCGAAATGCGTCAGCGAACCGAGAAAACGGTTCGGTTTGTCGCCCTTATATACCCGTTCCAGCAATTCCGTCGGCGTGCCCGGACAAAAGGCTTCGAACGCCTGCGCCAAGGCCGGGGGCATATCGCGGTAGAGGTACGCGCGCAACAGTTGCAGGCCGATATGGGCGCCGCTGCCCTCGTCGCCGAGGATGTAGCCCAACGACGGCTGACGTTCCACGATGCGCTGCCCGTCATAACGGCAGACACTCGCGCCCGTGCCCAAAATCCCCGCGATGCCCGGCTCATCGCCGAACAAAGCCACGGCCGCGCCCATCAAATCGCTCTCCACCTGCACCATCGCATTCGGAAAGAAACTCTCCAAGGGCGTGTAAAGCGTCGTTTTCTTGTAATCGTCGGCGCAACCCGAACCATAAAAATACACTTGGTCAACCTGCCGGTTGTCGATGAACGGATAGATTTCCTTTTCCAAGCAACGTTCGATTTCATCCGAACCGACGAAATAGGGGTTGAGCCCCTGCGTGGTCAAATGAATCTCATCTTCGGCGAACCGGTTGCCCGTGCCGATGAAATACCAGTCTGTCTTGGTGGAACCGCTGTCTACAATCGCTAACATGGCCGTAAAGGTACGGATTTTATTTGACATTACCGCCGCACGCGCACGAAACGGGGCTTATCGCGGAAATCCCGCCCTATCTCGACCGACGGGAAGCCCATGTTCCGGTAAAGCGCCGTCAGTTCATCGGGCAAGGCCTCGTTGATTTCCGCCCACAGCACGCCGTCTTCGGCCAAGGTCTCGCGGGCGATGCGCCCCAAGGCTGCGTAAAACCGCAAGGGGTCGGCATCCGGTACGAACAGGGCGGACGCGGGCTCATAATGCAGTACGTTGCCGCGCATCAGGGCTTTCTCGCTTTCCCGCACATAGGGCGGGTTGCTGACGATGACGTGCCACGGCCCCGCAAGCGGCGCATCGGCCAAAAGGTCGTGACGGAGGAAGCGCAAGGGCGCGGCGGCGGGCGTTCCCCAAGTTTCGGCATTGCGGCGCGCCACGGCCAAGGCATCGGCCGAAACATCACTGCCCCACACCTCGGCTTGGCCGTTCAGCCGCCGGTAGAGCGCGAGCGCGATGCAGCCGCTGCCCGTACAGGCATCCCAAACACGCATCCGCCCGCCGCCGGACGGACGGCCCGGCATTGCCGTGACCTCATCCGCCACGAGCGACACCAGTTGCTCCGTCTCCGGCCGCGGAATCAACACCGCCGGCGAAACTTCCAACGCCATATCGTCGAAATAGGCGCGCCCGAACACATACTGCACCGGCTCGCCCTTGCGCAAGCGTTTCGCCGCCTCGAAAAACCGCAGCAATTCGCTCTCGCTCACACGCCTATCGGCTTGCGCGCGAAAGACGGCCCGCGGCTCGCCCAGGATTTCCTCGGCCGCCCAATCGAACAGGGCGCCCGCCTCCTCCGCGGGGTAAAGCCCCGTCAGTTCCGCCAGGTAAAACCGGCGCACATCCGCCAACGCATTCGACGCTATCCGCATATCGTTCACTTCTTGAAATGCCGGCACGAGAG
>CAMXAS010000219.1 GCA_947179195.1 uncultured Bacteroidales bacterium | reverse complement strand
TCGGCCTCGGTCGGGGTGGCGGGCGCGAAGGTGAGCGCGCCCTGCATGCCCTCGGCCAAACGGCGGCTGATGGCCAGGCCCAGGCCGCTGCCCGACGAACGGGTGGTGAAGTGCGGCTCAAAAATCCGTTCCTGCCGTTCGGGCGCGATGCCGGGGCCGTTGTCCCGCACGTGGAGCAGAAGGCAAGTCTCTTGGAGGCTTGCCTTTATGTTTATCTGCGGATGCGGCGTTCCGGCCTCCTCTTGGGCTTGCACGGCGTTGCGGAACAGGTTGGTCAGGATCTGACGCAGCCATTGCGCGTCGGCGCGGATGGCCGTACCGTCGGGCAGGTCGAACGAGAACGCGGTGGGGGCGGGGAACAGCGCGGCCGCGCTTTCCACGGCTTCGCGCAGGTCGAGGGTTTGCAGTTGCGGCTGCTGCCACAGGGCCAGTTGCGAGAACGTGTCGGCCATGCGGGTCAAAGAGGCGATTTGCGTGCGCAACAGGTCGGCGAAGCGGGTCAGCCGCGCTTCGAAGTCGGGCCGCCGGTCGTGGTAGGCGCGTTCCAACTGTTGCATCTGCAACTGAAGCGGCGTCAGCGGGTTCTTGATTTCGTGCGCCACCTGCCGCGCCATCTGTTGCCATGCGCTTTGGCGTTCGGCTTCGGCCAGTTGGCGGATGCTGTCGGCCAGCTGCGCGGTCATGCGGTTGTATTGGTCCACGAGCGAGCCGATTTCGTCCTGCGCCCGCCACACGAGCGCCGGCGGCGCGGAGAGGCGGTCGTCGGTCAGTTGCAACGCGCCCATCTGACGGCTCAGCAACTTGAGCGGCCGCGTCACGTAGCGCGAGAGCAGGTAGGCGGCCAGGAGGGTCAGCAGGCTGATGCCCACAAAGAGGCTGAGGTACGCGCCCCAATAGCGGTGCATGACGGTCTGCCAGTTGAGGTTGTCGCGGTTGTAGGGCAGCATGACGTAGCCCAGGATGTCGTTGTCGGCGTTGCGCAGGGGCGCATAGGCCGTCAGCGTCGGGTCTTCGCGAATCAACAGGTGGCTGTTGCGCGCCTGCAGTTCGCGGAAGAACGGCTGGCGGCAGAGCGGTTGCGGCCTGTCGGCGGAGGTCAGGCTCGAGAGCAGGAAATGGCCGTCGCGGTCAAAGAGGTAAAGGTCGGTCAAGAGCACGCGCGCCAAGTCGTTCAGATAGCGGCCCGTTTGGGTCAGCACCGTGTCGGTGGCCGTGCCCCCGCCCTGGCGGCTGCGGCCGGCCATCGGAAATTCGTCCGGCGTAAAGTCCATGAAGCGCGACTCCAAGGCCGTGAGGGCCGAAAGGCTTTTTTCCTTGAGGCGGTCGGTCTGTTCGTCGCGGTCTATTTCGCGGATAAAGAACAGCGAAACGATGCCCAAAATGGCGAAGGCACAGGCCACAAGCCCGAAAATCGTATATTGCAGGCGTTTGGCGTAGGTCTTGGCCTTGAACAGCGTGTTGCGGCGCAGCAGGCTTTCGAGCAGGAAGCCCGCCACGAAGAAGAGGCAGAGGAAAAACGAGCCGTAATAGAGCAGCGTCACCGGTTTGAGGGCCGGCGCCGTCACGATGAGCAGTTGGCTCGGCGAAAGTTCGAGCACGCAATGCAGATAGCCGTCCTGCCGTATGAACACCGGCGTTTCGGCGGCCCAATCCCGCTCGCTGATGTCGAAATCGTAGAGGTAATGGCCGCGGCGGTTCCACAGCGCGCCATCCACATAGTAGGCGTAGGAATAGGCCGCCGGCATCTCCATGCGGGGCTGGCTGATTTTCGACCGTCCCCATTCCGCAAAGACATAGAGCGGGTTGGAATCGGCCCCGCCCGTCGGGCCGTCCGTCAACACCCCGGCATACAGATAGGAGTTGTATTCCAGGCCGTAGTTCATCGCATACAGGCCGTCGCAGTCGGTGGCCGCCCCGATGCGGTCGATTTTTTCGGCGAAAAAGTCGAGGCAGGGCACGATGTCCGACGGGTCTATCTGCAAGGAGGCGTCGCTTCGGCAAAGCGTCAGGTAGAAATGATAGCCGCGCCAGTGGTTCGTGAAATAGTGCCGTTTGAGGTAGGCGTCCAGGCTGTCCAAGGCCGCGCCGTCTTCGTCCGCGCCGTTGAGGGCGGCCACCAAGGCGCAGGCGGCGGTGTCGGTGGGCAACAGGGCCACGCGTTCGGCAAACAGCCGCTCGCTTTCCAAGTCGCGCGGGTCGGCCATGCGTTCGGCCCACTGCAAGAGTTGTTGCCGTTCGGCGCGTTGCTTTAGGCAAAGCACCACGACGCTCACCGCTATCGTATATACGAACAGGAAGCCGATGGCGAAACGGCCCGCCGTGCGGCCGCGCTTCGTCAGCCACCGGGCGCCGAGCCGGTACAGGCCGTAGCCGACCGCGCACAGAGCCACCATCCAGGCCGCCGTCAGCCAAGGGGTCGTTCCCGTCAAATATCCGAAATCCATGCACAAATATAGGAAAAATCCGTTTCCCGACACGATAAAAATGTGTAAATTCGCGCGGTTTTACAATGCGTCATGGCTACGGAACAACATAC
>CAMXAS010000218.1 GCA_947179195.1 uncultured Bacteroidales bacterium | reverse complement strand
GGGCGCCATCCACGGCGGCGGTATGACCGCAGACAGCCTGCAACGCGTCGGCTATCCCCACGATACGCTGATGCTTGAGGTGGCCTCTTCCGCCACGTCGGTCTGCTCCGGCGAGGAGGTGCATTACGGCATCGTCCGCCAGGCGCACATCGATTCGGTGGTTTGGTATGTCAACGACCAAATCGTCCTGTCGGGTAAAGTCCGGGAGACACCCACCTACACCTACCGGCCCGCGGCGGGCGACCGCGTGTGGGCGGTGGGCTACAACACGGGCGGCCATTGTGTCCATAACAACGGCCTGGCTTCCGAAGAACTGAGCGTGGAAGTCACCTCCATCGGCACGCCCGGCATCGTCATCGCCACGCTGACTTCGTCGGCTGATTCGGTCTGCGGGGCGGGCGCACCTGTATATACGGTTACGGGGCGCGGCTTCGACAGCGTGTATTGGTATGCGAACGGACAGCTTGAAGCCATCACCGACCTGTTGGAAACCGGTGTCAGGGCCGTTCCCGTAAATAGAACGGCCATGTGGAAACGGGCGCCGCGTCCGGCCTCGGAAGGCCCCGACAGCGTCTATGCGGTGGCCGTTCGGCGCGCCAAGGTCTGCGCCCTCCGCAACGAACAGACCACCAACGTCGTTTCGGTACTGCGCCGTGAACGGCCCGAAGTGCGCATCACCCCGCGCGATACGTCGGTGCTGACGGGCCACGACCTCATCCTCGAGGGCGCGGGCGCCTCGGCCTACGTATGGTGGACCGACGCCGAACACGGCATTGCCGGCACCATGCAGACGTTCACGCTCATTGGGCACGGCGACACGGTTATGGTCTATACGATGGGCTACGAACCCGCGTTTAACCGCGACAGTCTGGCCGGCGGCCGGACGCCCGCGCCCGAAGCCAACGCCTACGACGAGTTCACGTGCCTCGCGTTCGACAGCGTGTTGGTGCGTCCCGACGAAATACCGGTACTGGATTCTTCGGTCATCTTTATCCCCAACGCGGTGCTGCGGCATTCCGCCCGCCCCGCCGACCGTGTGTTCAGGGTTTATGGCGAGAATATCGCCTCGGTACATATGCGGATATTCAACAACAACGGCGATTTGATTTTTGAAAAGACCGACGCCAACCCGGTATGGAAAGCCACCGACGTTCAGGCGGGCAACTTCACCTACCGGATTGTCATTACGTTGCAGGACGGTAAAACCATCAACAAAAATGGCTGGGTTTCCGTTTTGGAATAAGCGAGTGAGATGAAGCGCATAGTTTTGAGCATAAAGCGGATAAAATCGACCGTTCGGGCGGTGTGCCTCCTGGGGTGCGCCGTCCTTTCGGCCGTGCCGTCCCGTGCCCAGCAGGACAGCCCGCTTTCCGCCAATTTCGACCTGCCGTTGCTCATCAACCCGGCGCGTTGCGGTCTCAACGGCGAGGCGCTGCACGATTACGCCTCCATCCATTCGGCCAACCTCAACTACAAGTCCCAGATGAACGGGATGTTCGCCAATTACGCCATCCGCGTGCTGAGCGCGTCCTACAACATCTTGTTGCTCGACCGCACGATGGCGGCGGGGATTGAGATATATACCAATACGCTGAACAACGCCGCCACGTCCGATTTCTCGGCCAACCTGACTTATGCCTACCACTGGAACCTGAGCAAGGAGGATCAGTCGGGAGAGGCGCAGCACCGGCTCAGTTTCGGCTTGCAGGCGGGCTTCCGCCGCTGGGCCATCAACCTCGACCGCCTGCAAACGGGCAGTATGTACGACCCGGCCTATTCGGGCGGCATCAACCCGTCCCTGGCGCCGATTTACGATTTCGAGGAACTCTCGCGCACGGTGTTCGACATCCAGGTGGGGGCGCATTATACGGGCTGGCTGAACCCCAATCTCAACGTGCAGGGCGGCGTTTCGGCCTACCACCTCAACCGCGCCAAAACGGGGCTGGGTTACGTCACCTCGCGCACGCCGGTGCGGTTCAACGTCTATGGCGGCGCATCCTGGCGCAACACGGAGGTGCCGGCGGCTTCGGTTAGGCACGGCGGCGGCCTGGAGATAGACTTCAGCCAAGCGGCGCACGAAGTCAGCGGCACGGTCACGTACATCAACCAGGATTATTACAATATGCTGGAGATAGCGGCCATGTACCGCCTCTATCTCTGCGGCGACTTTTCGGTGGGCGCGGGCTTGGCCTACCGCACGCTTTCGCAGGCCAATGTCTTTTCGCCGATGCTTTCGGCCGACATCGACAGTTTCACGATAAACATCCAGTGTGATTTCAATTGCGGTACCGGCGGCGCGTTCACCAATATGTTCGCCATAGGCTTGGCTTACCGCCTCTAAAAACGTCAAATGCAACATTACGATTGGCATCATCTCAAGGCGCGGGGCATGGCGTTGATCCAGCGGGTCAAGGCGCTCGGCCTTGCGGTTGCGCGTTGGTTCCGCCGCCTCACGTTCAAGCAGCGCGTATGGCTGGGCGTGGGCGCGGTCGTACTCGTGGCGGGGCTGTGGCTCCTGTTGCGCGCGCGTCCCGAACCGCCGCAACTGC
>CAMXAS010000217.1 GCA_947179195.1 uncultured Bacteroidales bacterium | reverse complement strand
TGGATTTGGATCGGCATGGAAGCCTTTGTCGCCATCCTTTCGTCCATCGGCTTGGAGTTGGCCGTCCGCCGCCATTACCCCTATCTCGTGGCCTCGCCGGCGCTCGGCAAACAGGTGCGGCATCAGTACCCCACACTGATTACGAAAACCAAACAGCTGTTCTTCCACCGTTTCGGCGGCTTCGCGCTCTCGCAAAGCAGCGTCATCATCATCTACGCCTACGCCACGCTGACCGACGTCACGATTTTCGACAACTACAACTTTATCGTACTGGGCCTTGTCCTTATGTGGGAAAACCTGTTCAGCGGCAGCATCGCCAGCGTAGGCAACCTGATTGAAGAACGACAGCCGCAGAGAGTAAAGCAGCTCTACTGGGAAATGTTCTCGTTCAAGTCGTGGCTCTGCGGCACCATCGTCTGCTGCACGATGTTTTTGGCCCAACCGTTCATTTCGCTTTGGGTGGGTTCGGAATACATCATGTCCAAAACGGCCTTGCTATGGCTCATGGGGACGCTGTTCATCCGCTTGTTCCGTAACGCGACCGACGTGTTCCTCTATGCGTTCGGCCTCTATCAGGACATTTGGGCGCCGATTGCGGAAGCCGCCCTCAACATCGGCCTGTCCGCGCTTTTCGGCTACTACTGGGGCCTGCCCGGCATCATGGCCGGCGTATTCGTCAGCCTGTTCCTCATCGTCTTCCTGTGGAAGCCGTTTTTCCTGTTCCGCGAAAGAATGATGCAAGGCCCAGCCGTTTATTTCCGTCGAATGACCCTCCATATCGCCCTGCTGGCCATCGCCACACTGGCGACCTACTATCTGAAGAACCTGCTGCCGATTGACCCGGCCACATCCTACGGCCACTGGCTGTTGTACGGCCTCTGCACCGTCGCGCTCTGCGGCGGCATCGGATTCGGCCTGTTTTATGCCTTTACGCCCGGTATGCGGGCTTTCAGCCGCCGTCTGCGGGCCCTGCGCCCCCGAAAGGCTTAAACCGCCAGCCCTTGTTTTTTTTCGCCTTTACACTATATATATATCACGGGGTTTTTCTTGCTTTTTTGTAATCAATCACTTAAATTTGCGTTTCTTTTATAATTGGCCATTATAAAGACTACGACCTTGAAACGCTTGAAACCTACTTTTCATATCTCGTTTTTCCGGAGAATCATGTTGATGATCTCGCGGATACCCTATATCAGCCAATGGCTTATCCTGTTGGGGGATGTGGTCATCTCGCTTTTGTCCACGATGCTGAGCATCTTTGTAACCGAAAGCCTGCTGCGCATTTTCCTGCCGTCGCGCAGCATCCTGCTCATCTACCTGCTGTCGATTCCAGCCTCCCTAGTCGGCTTCCTCTGCTTCCGCACGCACAAAAGCATCATCCGGCATTCCAATATGCAAAGCCTGTGGCGTATCTTATCCGCCGTTGCCGTCAAATGCATCCTCCTGTTACCTATACTCTATTGGGTATTGCCCGCCAGTAGCCTGCGTCACTTCTCGTTAAGCCTGATTCCGTGCATTGACCTTTTGATGACGATGTTCCTGCTCGTGGTCTTCCGCATCGGCCTGATTTCGGCCTATCAAATCGTGACGCGTAACATACACGATAGAGGCCATCGATTGCTGATATTCGGCGAACAGGACGACCTGCCCAATCTGAGCGCGTTGCTGAACCTCAACTTCCGTTCCTCCTATCACGTGGTCGGCGTACTTTCATTCAAGGACGAACGTTCCACTTATCATATGGGCAACCTGCCCATCCACTTCGTTCCCAACATGAACGAGGCGGCCAAACTGCTCCACAAAGAACAAATCGAAGGCATCCTGTTCGCGTCCCAACGCGATTTGTTGGCGCAACGTAACGGGCTCGTAGAGTTCTGCATCAAGCACCACCTGCGCCTGTTCACGGTGCCGCCCATCGACCGATGGAAGCACACGACGCCCCAGGCCCGCGAAGTGGCGATTGAGGATTTGCTGGGCCGTGACGAAATCAAAATCAATATGCCGCTCATTCAGGAAAGCCTGAAAGACAAGACGGTATTGATTACGGGAGCCGCGGGCTCCATCGGCAGCGAACTCTGCCGGCAGATTGCGACTATGGGCGGCGTCAAACGACTTGTATTGTTCGACTTCTGTGAAACCGGCATGCACAACTTGCGGCTGGAACTGGAAGAACGCTTTCCCGAATTGGAGTTCTACCCCATCGTCGGCGACGTGCGCGCCCGGCGACGCGTAGATTTCGTGTTCCGCGCCTACCACCCCGACGTCGTTTTCCATGCGGCCGCTTACAAGCACGTGCCGCTTATGGAAGCCAACCCCTGCGAAGCCATCCGTGTCAACGCCATCGGCACACGCTATGTGGCCGACACCGCCCTGCGCTATAACTGCGAGAAATTCGTCATGATTTCGACCGACAAGGCCGTGAACCCGACGAGCGTCATGGGCGCGAGCAAACGTTTGGCCGAAATCTACGTACAAAGCCTCGACCGCGCCGTGGTGGCCGGCCGCAAGGAAGGCCGGACGCGCTTCATCACGACGCGTTTCGGCAACGTGC
>CAMXAS010000216.1 GCA_947179195.1 uncultured Bacteroidales bacterium | reverse complement strand
GCCAACGCCCATAAGTTGGTTTATCAAATCCTTATAGGCGACGACGGCCGCGTGGAATACCGCATCGGCCAACAGGACAATACCGACGCGATTAAGCCGGGCGATGACGATTATTACACCTTCCGCCTCGACCTGAAACGGGAGACGGACACCTTGTCTTTCGGCGGGGCGGCATCCTATGTGATTCGCCCCATCAGCACAGACAATGAAAACTACTGGTGGACCATCAACTCCACCCAATCCCTGCAAAACTGCCGTTACACCATCTATCCCAAAGGCGGCATCATCAACGGCGTGGCCGACTACACCACCATCAAGGCCAACGTGGTACTGAGCGACAAAAGCAAAGAAGCGCTCGGGAACGTCACGAGCCTGTTGGTCTTTGTTACACCGCAAAGCAGTGTCAACCCCAAGTTCGAGAACAAAGCCTACAAAGTAGGCGATAACGTGATAAACGCCAACAACGAATGGCTCCCTTACCGCGTGGTTTATAACGGCAAGCCCGCCAATATGAGCGACGGCATTTCGTTTACGGCCATCGACCTGAACCCCAACGCAAGATACTATCTGTATGCCTACCTCTGCAAGGCGGAGGCCGGCCAATACACCTATGCGACGGAGGCTTTGGTCACTTCCGAAGTCCTTAGGACGCGCCCGATGGAAACGCCCGCCAACGTGAAGGTCGGCCAACTGAACGGCAATGCCATTCCGTTGACGTTTACCGCCACCACTTTCAAGACGTTGGTCATGAAAAGCGACTCCGTCCAATCCGGCAGACCGCAGGGCGTGCTGAATCCCGGGGACCGCGACGGCCACGTGGTCGCCATTCTGGAAAAAGGAGCCACCGCCTGCAACATCGAAATGACGCCGGGCGAAATGACCTACCTGCAAATGTTCGCCATGACCGACGATGAAATGCCGGGCTACTCCAGCAATTTCACGTTGGTGCCGCTCTACCGCCAAGCCGACCATTTGCCGCTGAGCCACACGTTCAGCGATTTGGACTACATCCAACAGTCCGAAGACGGGGCACCGATGTTGCCGCCGGGCCTGAGCTCGAGCCGGACCGATATGTCCAATGCCTTTTTCGTGACTTTCCCCGATAATTTTGACTACACTTTTTATTTGGCTTCGCGGAAAACGGAACCAGAACCGGCCTGGCCGGACGTCATCCTGCCCGCCTTCTCGGGCGCCAGAAACGTACAGGCCACTTTCCAGAGTAAATTCTACAAATTCGTTATGTCCAACCTGTCGGCAGGCGCCCCCGACCCGACCGACTCGGTCCGCATCGAATACCGCCTCAACGGCGGTGATTGGAGAACGGCCGCCCTGTTCTCGGCGGACAATATGCCGGAAGCCCTCGCCGGCGTTTATCCGCTGAGCGCTTCTTTCAGCTGCAAAGCCACCGATGTGGTGGAAGTGCGCTACAGTTATTACACCGCATACAGTACCAGTTCCGCCCCCCTGCACGCCATCGCGTCTTACGAATTCGTGGATGCCAGCGACTGCGAGAGCCCGAGCGGCCTGAAAGTGGTGGGCGAGAAAACGACCGACAAGGCCGTCGTGCTGACTTGGAACGACAACAACACACCCGCCACGGGCCAATACATCGTTTCGTATCAGAAATACACCGCGCCCGCCCCGGAAGACGAAGAAGAACTCCAGGCGCTCGCCGAAGAGACCGACGAATGGGAAACCCTGACCGTAAACGCCAACAGGGCCACGTTGCGGAATTTGGAAAACAAGGCCACCTACAACATCAAGGTGCAGGCCGTTTGCGGGGGGAGCATCGAATCGCTCGCCAGCTCGCCGATACAGGTGACCGTCCCCGCCGGGATGCCGTATGTGGAAAACATGATGAAGCCGAGCGTAACCGTTTACCATGGCGAACCGGGCACGGAAGAAGAGACCTCCTATCTGACGCCCATTGGCGAAGACGCCACCAGTTGGGACGCGCGTCAAAGTGAAACGGGCGTGACCGGTGACGATCCGGACGCCCTCGCGGTGTCCACGGCCCAGGACGAAGCGATGCTCGCCACGCCGGTCATTTTCGTACACAAGTACGTGACCCCGCTGCCCAAGACGCTGACGTTCCGCGTCAACACCTACGCCTACAACGAAGACTCCGACATCGTCAACGGCGCTGACCTGCTCGACCCCGCCCTGCGCCTCTATGTACTGGTTTCCACCAACAGCGCTTTCTCGTGGAACGACACGGTGGCCGCGTTCGACCACAACGCCTTGAAGGCGGCCGCGGCGGACGGAGAGGTAGAACTGGCCGACCGGGGCCGGGATTTATCCGTCAAACTGGATAAGTTCGAAGGGCCGGTCCGCATCGCGTTCTATTTCCACAATCCCAATACGTTCCAATCCACCGACGGGAACGCGCTCCCGATGTTCCTCGAACTCCTTAACATTTCGTTCAACTACGACGATGAACTGCCCTGTTTCCCGATAGAAGAACTTAAAGTGACCGACGTTGACGAAACCGTCGCGACGCTGACCTGGGAAGGCGAAGGCGAAGAATACGGCATTACCTACTACCCGGCCGC
>CAMXAS010000215.1 GCA_947179195.1 uncultured Bacteroidales bacterium | reverse complement strand
ACCGGCTCGTTCGCCGCCACCGCCCTGAAATCGACTTCCCGCCCCATCAGGCCGTTGGGCGTCCCATCGGCGGGGGCCGTTCCATCCGCCTCCGAAACGGGGGCGGTGGCGTGTGCGCTCATGAGGCGGCCCAATGCGGCCGTCGTCGCGCTCGCGGCCACCCAACGGGCCGTGGCCTGCCGCATCCGCCGTTCCCCGCGCTCGCGCGCGACGGCCGCCGCTTCCTCCGCGGCGCGGACTTCCTCCTGCAAGCGTTGCCTATCCGGTACGGCGAGGGCCGTAAACGGCAACTCCCGCTCGTAGTCGGGGTCATCCAAGGCCTTGAGGTTCAACAGAAAGCTGACACGCGCCGGCGCGCAATACGGATAGCGCGACACCGCCTCCTTATACAGCAGCAGGCTGTCCTGATTCCAGTAGTCCCGTAACGTGAAGTCTATTTTCCGTTTCGCCATGGTTATCCCTACATTATATAATGATGCCGCTTCCGAGGCATAGTTTCGACTCGTCGGCCGCCGGTTCGGACGTATAGGGCGAATCGACGTACAACACGCCGAATTGCCCCGAGGCGATGCCTTGGATGGGCCGCTCGGACTGCAACGTCCAAACGGCGTCTTCCCCCTCGCCGCTACGGCTCAGCCGCGCACGCGTGAACTCCGGCGTATGCCGTATCTTGAACCACACTTCCTGAGGCAGGTCCATGCCCTGCGGCAACCCGTCTGATATATATCTAAACCCGCGCAGCCGCACCTCCGTGCCGTATTGCGCCTGCGTGTCGTAGCCGCAGGAAACGTACAGCACGTTTTCGTCCAAATCCTTTTCGATGACGTACCACGGCCCGCCGCTCAAGCCCAGCCCCTTGCGCTGGCCTATTGTGTGGAACCAAAAGCCCTTGTGCCGGCCCAGCACGCGCCCCGTCTCCTTCTCCACGATCTTGCCCGGCTTCTCGCCCAAATAACGGCGGATAAAATCGTTGTAGTTGATTTTACCCAAGAAACAGATGCCCTGGCTGTCCTTGCGCGCGGCGCTGGGCAGATGCGCTTCCTCGGCCATGGCCCGCACTTCCCGCTTCTGCATCCCGCCGATGGGGAACATGAGCTTGGACACCTGCGCGTAGTCGATTTGCCCGAGAAAATAGGTCTGGTCTTTGACATGGTCGGCCGCCGTGGAGAGGTAGCAACGCCCGTCCACACGCGTGGTGGTGGCGTAATGCCCCGTGGCGATGCGGTCGAAATCCTTGCCGTAGCGTTGTTCGAACACGCCGAATTTGATGAGCTTGTTGCACATCATGTCGGGGTTGGGCGTCTGCCCCCGCTTGACCGTATCGATGGTGTAGCGCACCACGCTGTCCCAATACTCCTCGTGCAAGGGCACCACCTCGAACTTACAGCCGTATTTCTTGGCGATATAGGACGTGATTTCGATGTCTTCTTCCGACGGACAGTCGATAAAGCCGTCCTCGCCCTGCATCCCGATACGGATATAAAAAATAAAGGGGTCGTAGCCCGCTTCTTTCAGGCGGTGAACCACCACCGACGAATCTACGCCCCCCGATACCAAAGCCGCTATCCGCATAAGATGGCCGCTCCGATTTTAAAACAAGCCCTGCTTGTGCTTTTCGCCCAATACCGCCAACATATCGCGCGTGGTGGCATCCAGGTCGAACGACGGCTTCCAATCCCATTCGGCGCGCGCGCAGCTGTCGTCGATGGAGTTGGGCCAGGAATCGGCAATGGCCTGACGGAAGTCGGGCGCATATTCGATTTCAAAGTTCGGGATGTATTTCTTGATGGACGCCGCCACTTCGGCCGGCGTAACGCTGAAGCCCGCGATATTGAAATCGGTGTTGTGCTTCAGGCGGCTCTTGTCGGCCTGGAACAGGCCGATGGTCGCGTTGAGGCAGTCGGGCATATACATCATCGGCAACATCGAATCTTCTTTGAGGAAGCACGTGTATTTGCCGTATTTGATGGCGTCGTAGTAAATCTGAACCGCATAGTCGGTGGTGCCGCCGCCCGGCAGCGTCTCGTTGGAGATGATGCCCGGATAACGCACGCCACGGATATCCATGCCGTATTTCTCGATATAGTATTTGCCAAGCAACTCGCCCGCCACCTTCGTGATACCGTACATCGTGTTGGGTTGGAGCACGGTGTCCTGCGGCGTCATGTCGAAAGGCGTCGTGGGGCCGAAAGCCGCCATGGAGCTGGGCGTGAAAATCCGCTTGATGCCCTTTTCCTTGGCCACGTTATAGACGTTAATCGTGCCCTGCATATTGATGTTCCAGGCCAGGGCCGGGTTCTTCTCGCCCACGGCCGAGAGGATGGCCGCCAAGTGGAAGATGCCGTCCACCTGATATTTATCAATGAGTTCGGCCAACTTCTTGCCGTCCAGCACATCCAACTGCTCGAACGGGCCGCCGTTCTTGATTTTATCGGTTACCTTGGTCGAAAGGTCGGTGGCGATAACGTTCTCGCCGCCGTAAATCTTACGCAAAGCGCAGGTCAGGTCGGAGCCGATTTGTCCGAACGAACCCGTTAACAAAATCCTCTTTATCATTGTTTTATAAATTTAATTCCGCTGAAAAGC
>CAMXAS010000214.1 GCA_947179195.1 uncultured Bacteroidales bacterium | reverse complement strand
CGTGGACGTCAACCGGGCTCATGCGGAGCCAGTTGAACAGCAGCTCGTGGTCGATGATGTTGTAGGCCAGGCCGGCGCCTTCTATCGGCGTGGTGAGGCCGAGGAACTCGACTTGGGCGGGATCGTACGGCATGAATACCTGGAAGGCCAACATATCGCCCTCGCTGACACTCAGTATCGGGTAGTCGATGATGCGTTCCTTATCTTCGAATTCGATGCTGCCATAGGTATCGAAGCGTTGCAGGTTGGCCGCCTTGGTCAACTGCGAACCGGCTTCGGCGCCGTCGTAGTTACGGTTGGCATCGCCGCGCATAACGCCTCTGATATGCAGGAGCGTGTCGGACAGGATTTCCATCGTGTCGTTGCTGTAAGCCCAATCGTCGATGGGCACGACAAGGTCGCGGACGTATTGCGTCGTGGCGCCGATGGCCACCTGCTGAACCGTACTGGCGTCGTTGGCCGAGATACCCTTGGTCAGAATCGGCGATTCGGACAAATCGACGTTGCTCGCATACCACCACATACTCAACGGGTTGGTCGGCGTAGCCATGGCACCGATGGCGTACTGCTGAATCCACGAAGCATCGTTGGCCGAGATACCGCTCGCACCGAGACGTACCTTCTTCTGAGGCGAACGGCCTTCGATGTAGTAGCGGCCGGCCGGCGCCAACTTCTCGAACGTGAACAGACCGTCTTCGTCCGAGATGGCGGAGTCTATCCAGCGGTTGGTGGTGTATTCGTAGAGGTCTAACCGTACGTTGCCAATCGGCATGTGGTCGCCGTGACGGCCGATACCCTGGTTGCCGGCGTCGGCGTCGGTGACGGGCTCATCGGGGATGGCCAGTACTTCCGGACGCGTGATGCCCTTATCGGACGGGTGCCACAGACCGTTGTAGCTGATATAGCCGCTTACATGGTAACCACGGTATATCGTTACGGCCACGGTATCGGTTACGGCGCAGGCATGCGGGTCACGCGGGTCGTTGTTCGTAATCGTAATCGGGAAGTACAACGTGTCGCCGTCGAGCGTGTCAAGCTTATAGTAGGGACTCGTCGCACTGGCACCCAGGCTGTAGGTATTGTAGCGGTCTTCCGGCAAATCGGCCGGGTCGCCGAACGCATACGATACCTCGTCGTTTGCATAGTTGCCGTAGAACGGGTTGAGCCATTCGAGATCCACCTTCAGGGCCGATTCGCCACGGCTCAGGAACGGGTCATGGTTGATGGCCAGCGTGTCGTCCTCGCAATAGCCCTCGTTGGCCCACAGGAGGATTTCCGTACCGAAGATGGCGCCCGTGTCGCCCACATGGCAATACGGAATCGGCATGCGGCTTACCATGAACGTATCGAGAATCTTGCAGCCGAACGTGGTTTCGCCGTCCAATACCAGATGCAACGTATCGAGGATATGTTCCTGCGTACGGACGTTCTGACCCTTACCGATGGCCATTTCGTAACGATCGGCCTGCTTGAGGTAGGCTTCGGCACGGGCGCGGGCGGCGCTCGGGCTGTAATGCGCGTTGCGGAACGGGTTGTCGTCGGGCAACGGCGCGGTCGGGTCAAGGTCTTCCGCTTCTTCTTCCGGTATAAAGACCTCTATCGGACGGCGCGGACGGCCGACAGCCGCATCGCGCGCTATCTGACGCTCCAACGAGTCGGCCACTTCGTAGTAGTAGGCCGCACTGTCGCGCAGACGCTGTACGTCGGCCTCGCCATAGATTTCGTACGTCTGCGACAGACGCGGGCAAACTTCCAGAACCGTGTCGGTGCTGAGCAGACCGCTGTAGTGCAGTTCGTCGGTCGAGGCTATCGTATCCGTCATCACGGCCGTGAAGGAGGATACCACCGTATCGTAGGTGTAGATGGTGTCTATCTGCTGGCAACGGATGTCGTAAACTCTGTCGTAAGTGGTATCGTAGAACGTTTCGGTTACCAAGACCATTTCTCCCGTCGTCTCATCCTCACGCCAAACCAGTGAATCGTAAACCCGGATGTTTTGGATGGAATCCATAACCGTATCGCAACGTTCCATATAGCCCTGATAGATATCGCCCAATACCTTGAGTTCGCAGATGACGGTATCCACCTTCCTGTACTTCGTCTTCAACTCGCCTGTCGCCTCATCTTCTTCCGTGTACGGAATATCCATCTGCATCGGCAGGCATTCCACTACGTAAAGCTTATCCAGCAAATCGCGGCCAATTTGCGTTTCCGCCTTATCCGTTGCCTCGTCCGCCGACGGCGCTTCTTCCGCCGCATCATCGTCGAGGGCGGCCATGGCCAGACCGGCGCTCATCGTGGAGGCCATATTGGCACCGGCGCCCATCGCGGACATCGTGGAGGCCATACCCATGGCCGGTTTGCCCAAGGCGGTGTTCAACGTGGAAGCCTTGCCGGAGCCGGAGGTATTCATCATGCCGGCGCTCATCGTCGAAGCCATACCGGAGTTGGCGTTCATGGCGGCCGCCTTCATCGACGCCGCATTGGAAGCGACGGACTGGACGCTCCGGTTCTGGGCCGACGTATTGCTGAAGGTCGAAGCCGTCGCCGCACCGCAACTCGTCTGCGCCTGCATCGTGTAACCCGTCGCGCTCGCATCCACCACCGC
>CAMXAS010000213.1 GCA_947179195.1 uncultured Bacteroidales bacterium | reverse complement strand
CCGGCATTGCTCGAAGTGTTCGCGCTGAACGGCCGCATGGTGCTCCGCAAGGAAATCGGTGCGGGCGTACAGACGGTAACGCTTGAAAAGAAAGGTATATACTTTTTCCGGGTGTCGGCGGGCGAACGCGTGGCGATACGGCGGATTGTTAAAAGATAAGCACTCATGAACATAAAAGCAAGAATCATAAGCCTGGCGGCCGCCTGTATGCTGGCGGTCGCCACCGCTTTCGCCCAAACGGCGGCATTTAAGGTACAGGGACACGAGCGTGCTGACTTGGACGGCCCGCAACCGGTAGCACTGTCAGCGCGCGCGGCGGCGGACGGAACCGCCTTTTCGTTCGACGACATCCGGTTTTGGGTGGGCGAAGGCGGCAAACGCGCGGCCTTGGTCGTGGACTGGCACGATGAAGCCTTAGACCATGCGTTGGTATGGGGCTACCGTTGGGACGGCGATGCCACGGGTTACGATATGGTATCGGCCGTGGCCGCGGCCGACCCGCGTTTTACGCTTCTGACCCATGTAACCCAATATGGCCATACGATAGCCGCTCTCGGCTACAATACGTATAGCCCTTACGAAACGGAACTCGTGTATGCGCCCGAAGATGCCGCCCCCGTGTCTTACAAGCCGGTAAACGGTATCGTGACGACCGATGCGTACAACTACGATGACTGGCTGTGTTCGGAGCCCGACGCCCTATGGCGGGCGGGTTGGTACAAGGGCTATTGGTCGTATCAGGTCAAGGATGCCGTAACGGACGATTTTACCTATTCCGGCCTGGGCGCTTCTTCCCGCCGGTTGACCGACGGCAGTGTGGACGGTTGGTCGTATGCGGTTATACAAGGTTCGTTCGACGGTACGCTGCCGCGTATGCCTTACGAAGCGGTTACGCCTGCCGAACCGACCGACGCGAATGTCTATTGGGGGCAGATGTATAAGAACCCCGAACACCAGTCGATTGTGGATTTGCCTTTGGCCATGGCCAAAGGTCAGCTGTCGGTCAAATGGGATCATTATTTTAGCGGCTTGGAAGAAGGCGGTTTCGCCGACTTTAAAGGATGCGGGCAACCGATTGTGGCGGGCGATTATCTGTATAATACGGCCGGCAACAAAATCTTCAAGATGTCGTTGCAAGACGGTACCGTGGTGGCCGAGCACGAAATGGTCGGTAGCATTGGCTTTTTCTCGATGATAGCCTATGGCGAAGGCAAGATTTTCGTACCCTTGGAAGGCGGTGTCCTGCAGGCGTTCGATGCCCTGACGCTTGAACCGCTCTGGCAGTCGAAAGTGGAATCCGGTACCCAGCACCTCAGTCCGATTGTTTACCATGACGGCTATGTCTATACCGGTACTTGGAGTGGCGGTAGCCGGTCCACCGGCGTCTATTATTGCCTTACGGCGGCCGATGAGGAACCGGATATGGCGGATGAAATCAAGACGCCGGTATGGCAATCGGCCAGCACGGGCTTCTATTGGTGCGGCGGTACCATTGTGGGTGATTGCATTTTCGTAGGCGGTGACGATGGCACGATGCATGCTTACAACCGTCTTACGGGGGCGGTTGTGGATGAATGGGAGGTGGCGCCCGGTTTAGCGAAATCCTATATCCGCAGCGGCACGTCCTACGATAAAGCAACGGGCCGCCTGTTCTTTACGGGACGGGAAGCGAAAAAAATCTACTCGGTAAAAATCAATCCCGACGGCACGTTCGACGAAACTTCCAAGCGGGTGGCCGACGTCTCCTGCCAAGCCACGACGACGCCAACCGTATATAACGGTCGGGTGTATGTCACTTCCGGCACGATGGATGACCGAAAGGGCGGTTTGGATGTGTACGATGCCGAAACCCTGGATAGAATATATACTGTTGACATAGGCGGTATCTCGCAGTCCACACCCGTCATCAATACGGCGTTCGCCACCGAAGAAAACGGGCATGAAATCTATATTTATGTCTGTCTGAACACGGAGCAGGGCAGTTTGGTCTGCATTCGGGATTTCGAGGGCAATACCGTCCCCCTTATCCAATACAAATGGAATGCGCCCATGCTGCAATACAGTACGCATTCGATGGTCATGGATCAATACGGCACGATGTATTACCGGAACGATACCAAAGGCTTTTGGGCGTTGGGCAGCGCGGGCGTTTCGCTGAACCGGCCGATGGCCAAGGTCAACGTCGGTGCCGAATTGGCCTTGCACCCGCGGGTGGTGACGACGCAGCCCGACAAGAGCGTCAGCTGGGCCTCCACAAACCCGTCCGTCGCCACCGTCAATGCGGACGGCGTGGTAACGGGGGTAACGGTCGGCACGGCTAAAATCGTTGTCACGACCGCGGCGGGCGGTTTTTCCGACACTTGTGCGGTAACCGTATGCACGCCTCTGACCGCCGTTACGCTGGCCCAAGCCACCGCGGAAATAAACGTGGGCGATGAGCGCACCTTGAACGTAAGCGTATCGCCGGTTGGCTCGCAGGAAGACGTGATATGGAAGTCTTCCGACCCGACCGTAGCCACGGTCAGCCAAACGGGCGTGGTAACGGCGGTGGCGGCCGGTGAGGCCGACATTACGGTGGGCACGGGAGACGGCCGCTTGACCCAAACCTGC
>CAMXAS010000212.1 GCA_947179195.1 uncultured Bacteroidales bacterium | reverse complement strand
CGTCGATGCGTCCACCATCACCACGCCCACCAAATACTATGTACGCTATACGGGCAAGGCCAATACGCCCTGTACCGATGTCGTGCCAACGGTCAAGGAAGTGACGCTCTATCCCGCGCCCACGTTCACGTTCGGCACCAACGCCACGGAACTCTGTTTGGCCGACGACGCCACGCTTGACCTTAACTTCACGGCCACGAACGCCGACGACATCAAGCTCTACGCGTTCCCCGAAGCCAAAAGCGACGCGCAGGTAACCGCCGCCACGCCGGTTAAGACGCTCACGCCTGCCGAAATCAGCGCGGGCAAGGTAACGGTCAACGGTTCGGATATGTTCGCCGACGATGCCAAGAAGCAGAATTCCAAAACCTATTTCTACATCGTCGCCAAACAGACGGCCCTGAGCGGCGTGGCGGCGGCTGCGTCCTGCGCCGAAGTCAGAGCCAACACCAACGTCGCCACGGCCAAGCCGGTGGTTAAGCCCGTTATCGGCTGGGACGCCGGTGCCGCGAAAAAGACCGACGGGCCCGTAGAACAGAACTCGACGCATGACATTTACCTGCTCAACGGTACCAACGGTTTGGATACCACGATGATGTCCGCCGTCAAGAAGACCGCCGACGCGGCGCCCGACTGGGCTAATTACAAGTCCGAAGCGGTCCATGCCAATCCGTTCCAATTCCAGGCCTACGCCGTGGATGAACTCTACGTATGGGCGGTGGTCAAGGGCTACAACGGCTGTGAGGCCAAAAACTCCGACACGATTACGGTAACGGTTCAGGAGTCCGCCAAATACACGGCCGAACGTATCGAAAACGTCTGCAGCCACGACGAGGTCGTTTACTGGATTAAGCCGGGTAGCGGTAAGGGCGGTATCAAGGACGGCACTTACACTTGGCAATACCAGCCCAGTGGCGGCGCTTGGGCGGATGTACCCGCCACGGCCACCGTGGGCGCCCTCGACAGCTGCAAGCTGGTTTGGGCCAACCACAACCTCGCCGCCGGTACTTACAACTTCAGAATGACCTATACGACGGGTACCGATAAGTTGGACACGACCATGCCGACGGCGGTCAGAATTCACGCCAGACCTACGCTCTCTTCGGTTGACGCCCTCAACTTGGACGGCGCCACCTGCGAGGGCAAGGCCTTCACCGTCAAACTCAAAGACGGCGTTACGGCCACGGGCACGCAGAACCTGTTGTTCTGCGCGGGCGACCCCGATGCCGATGGTGCCGCTTGGACGAGCAAGACCTCTACCACGACCACGCTCGCTTATTCCGCCTCCGCGCTCGCCGACAGCGGTAACTACCGCCTGATCGTTTACAATGCGACGGCGCAGGGCGTCTGCGACACGATGGCGTCGGAAGTACGCCTCCTGCAAGTCAACGCCCAGCCCAAGGCGGGCACGCTCACGATAACGCCCGACCCGCAGTGCTTCGGCGAGGACGTGACCGTCACGCTGAGTGGCGACGTCAAGGGCGATATCGTCGATTACGAATACCATCCCGATCATTCGGGCACGCCCACGGCCGACAAGCCGGCCACGCCGGGCGCGGCTACGGCCAAGGAATGGCGTTCCGTCGGCACGCCAAGCACGGAATACCCGATACAGCCGGGTACCGACTATGTGGCGGATGCCGACGGCCACTATCCGGCCACCTGGACGCTTAAGAACGTCAAGTACGGCTATTCGCTCCGCGCCAAGGTAACCAACGGCGCTTGCGATGCGGTCTATGCCACTAAGGCGGTCGATATCAAGGATACGGTCAAGATTACCAAAGACCCGAAAGACGCCAAGCCGATGGTGGATGAAACCACCGAACTGCCCACCGCCATCGTGGCTTTCGACGGCACCGCCGACAGGGCCAAGGGCAAATACTTGGACGGTTCCACGTTTGAAACCGCCACCGACCCCATCTCTTACCAGTGGTTTATGTCGAAAGACGCCGGCCTGACGTGGGAAACCGTACCGACGGCGGTCGCTTCCGCCACCACCGCGAATCTGGAGTTGCCGACCACCTTCTGGGGCGACAACAACATCGACAAGGACGGCCTGCCCAAGATGCGGTTCCGTCTCGTGGCCAAGGACGACGCCTGCAACCGGGCGGATTCTTCCAAGCCCGCCAAGATTGTGCCGCAGGCGGAACTGAAAGCCGGCGACATCATCCCCACGCACGACCCGAAGAAGACGCCGAAACCGGATGTCAACTGCTTCTATTACGGCGACACCGTCATTTTGGTTCACGACGGGTTTAACGGCCAGGGCACGGTAGAACATCATTGGCGCGTAGGGCCGCAACCGGGCACCCCGCTCTCGGCAACCAGCGTCAAGACGCTTGAAAACGCGGGCTGCACCTACCGTTACGGCACGGATAACGAAGGCAACGAAGATCGCACCATCATATATATCATGGCGCCGGCCAATCCGACGGGCGGCCTGATGCAATGGTGGTTAGACAACTACATCTATGTCTTCGTCACCGACGACCTGCATCCGGAGTCCGACCTGTTCGCCGCCAACGGCAACCTGAAGACGCCGGTGGATGAAGCGCATTACACCGTTGCGGAGATATGCTTCAGCGAAAAGCCGCAGTGGACGATGCCCAACGACACGATTTGCTACGAGA
>CAMXAS010000211.1 GCA_947179195.1 uncultured Bacteroidales bacterium | reverse complement strand
TCACATAATAGGTGTATTGACCGACCTTGTCTATCGTTTCGGTATAACGGCGCGATTTCATGGGTTTGTCGCCGTTGACTTTGGCATAGGCACCGCCGTTCACGCTACGGTACAGGTCGTAGCCCGCTACGCTCGCCTCGCTTTCCAATTCCAACATCATGAAACGCGCGGTCATGTAGGCGCATTGGAACACCATGCCCAAGGCCGTCGTGCCGTCGTCCAGTTTGCAGACGCTCAAACTACCGGGTTGGCATAACGTGGACATATTGGCTGCTAAAAATTCGTTGCCGTCCATGGTCAGCAGGTTGTACATGGCCGGGTCTTCCACCACCTGAATCGGTTCGCCAACCCGTTGTTTCGATTTCAAGTCATAGACATAGATTTCATTGTAGTAAGGGCCGGTGGCCGAGCCTACATAGAGTTTGTCGCCGTAAACGGTCGAACCCTTGGCCCACAGCGATTTGAAATCGAGGAAGTTTTCCTGATCCAACACGAACATCTTTTCTTGTGCGTTCCACAGGTAGGAGTTGCAGTTGAACCGGCCGCCGGCTATCAGACCGGGTTTGCCGTCCTTCAAATCGGGTACGTAAGCCAAATGGTTGGTCTCGCCGACCTCACCGATGGTTTGGTTGAATATAATCTCGTCGGTGGACAAATCCACTACATTGAGTATGCCTTTGCTCGTACCGCAGAATAACACATTCTGTTCTTCAATGTAAACCATCGACATGACAATACCCAAATCTTGGGGGCGGATGGTTTTAACCGGTGCGTTGAAGCGGTCATACACCTTGATACCGCCGCCCGTCTGTTCGGTAAAGTAGTAGTAATCGTCAATTTTGACACCCGCGGCGGCCGCATAGGTCAACATATCGACATTGGCGATATAGTCCAAGGTCTCGCTGGTATATGATTTGGAACGGAGCGCGTTCACCGGTGCCGTCATGGCTTCTTTTTCGCTCGTTTCCGCGTTTTCAACGGGACGGTCAAGTTTGCCTTTGATTTCCAAATTCAGCGGCACGATGTCGTTCTTCGCCAACGCGACGACTTCCGAAGAAGGTACGCCCCAATAGACATACGCGAAGCGGTTGTAATCCACGCGGTGGTCGATGGTCTGTACCGGGAAAGCGGTGCCCGGGGCTACCACCTGGACGATGTTGGAAACCTGCTTCATGGCAGAGCCGTCGTTGTAAACGGCTTCGACGTAATACGTATGTCTGCCGGGTTCGACATTCGGATCGGTATAAGAGGTCTGAGTGGTAGGCAACAGCGTGGCGTTGACCGGCGCTTCTTCGTTATCGCGGTAGATGTTGTAGCCGGTCAACGTATGTGTGCTGATAAGCGGCTTTTGCCATGTGAGGAGCACATTTTGTGTGCCACGGGCGGCACGGGCCGAGATATTGCGGGCACGCGGAAAGATTTGTCCTACACTCAGTTCATGGGTATAGGGAACCGGAACGTATTCGGAATTGAATCCGAGCATACGTCTGCCGTTGCGGGAAATCAGCATGGGCGTATAGAGGTCAACGCCTTTGCGGACGTCGATGTCGTAATACTCGTAAAGGTAATCGGTCATCTTGACGACGCCGGTAAGTTCCGTGTAAACGATAGGCTCACGGGTGCCCGGGTCAAGGTTCATACCGCAGTAACCGACGGCTACCCCGTTGTCGGAGACGTCCGTCAACATCAGGAAATCCCAACTCGGCAGCGGCGAAATCGTGTCAAGTTTGATGATGTCCTTCTTGTCGCGGTCGTAGTGAGCGATAACACCGTAGCCGCTCGTTTCGGAGTTACCGACCAGCATGGTACCGTCAGAATTGATACCGTAAAACGAACCGAATCCGAAAGTCTGGTCGTTATAGCCATATTTGGAACCGAGGCCGATGGTTTTGATGTTGTTCAGGTCGCTGATGTCCCAGATGACCAACGTCCAGTTGCTTTTTGCCTTCGGGTTGGTGCTGTGGCCGCCGATGATGGCGCCGTCGGCGGAGATACAGTCGGCGCGCGAACCGAAGCCGAGTCGGTCTTCCTCAATGACAATCTCTTCCGGTTCCCAAGCCCACGGCAATTTCGTGATGATATTACCGGTATGACCGTCATGGACGGTGGCGCGATTGTAGTGTTTTATAGAGCCTTCCGAGGTTGTCCATTCCTCATAACCCATTGTGAGGATTTTGTCACCGGAGGGCGTTACCCCCCAAATATTAACCTCGCCCCACGACGGCTTTGAGGGGTTGGGGAGTGTTTTTTCCAACTCATGTTTTACCCCGTCGTAAACCACGAACGAATTAGAGTACGTTTCGCCCGGGTCGTCCTGACCTACATAGTGCGTTTCCGAGAAATAACCCGCCAACGTGTATTCCAGGAAAATGATGCAGGTGTCTTTTTCGAAGTCATAGACATAACCTGCGGCCCCGCCATACACACCGCTCATAAAGCGGTCGTTCATGGTCAGGTATTCGGGATACGCCGCGGTGGCTTTCCCGAGTGTGATGGTCATGGCACCGTCGGCACCCTTAATCGTGTCATTGCTGGTTGCGAGGCTTTGGGCATAAAGGCCGAAGCTGAACAGCAATGAAGCTGCGATCATAAACAATCTTTTCAACATAGTTTTGATTATTTGGTTTTTAATTTTTATCTACTTTATATCTTTATCACGGTAGGTACACCTTATAAAC
>CAMXAS010000210.1 GCA_947179195.1 uncultured Bacteroidales bacterium | reverse complement strand
GCGGGTTTGCTTTGCGCTGGTGCAGGCTTAGGCACATTGGTTTCGGCTTGCTTGTTCTGCGCCGGCGCGGGCTTGCCCTGTGCGGCGGCTTTTTCGTTCCGTTCCCCGCCGTTGTTGTGGCCGTGCCGTTTCTTTTTGTTCGAACGGTTGCCCTTGTTGGGTTTGTCGAAGCGCGTCAGGTCGTCTTGGCCCACGACGTTCGAGAAAGCCGTTTCTTCCGGTACGATTTCCGCTTCCGTCCGGCTGGCCGTCAGGTCGGCCGGCGTTTCACCGCGGCGGTTGGCCTCTATCAGGCGGGCGGCCTCTTCCGCATCCACGTTGATGTAGCGGTTCGGCTCATCCTCATACACATAGGTCATCTTGTGGTTCAGGATGTCCGTCTTGATGCATTTGGCCTTGCCTTTCTCGGTTACAATCGGTGTGCGGGCGTCGGGCATACTCTTTTGCAGGTCGATATACGTGTCGTATTCGTAGTTGAGGCAGCATTTGAGCTTGCTGCATTGGCCGGCCAGTTTCTGCGGATTGAGCGAGACCTGCTGTACGCGGGCGGCGTGCGTGCTCACCGACGTAAAGTTGTGCAGGAACGTCACGCAGCAGAGTTCGCGGCCGCACGAGCCGATGCCGCCTATGTTGCCGGCTTCCTGTCGCGCCCCGATTTGTTTCATTTCGATGCGCACCTTGAATTCCTCGGCGTAGAGTTTGATAAGTTGCCGGAAGTCCACGCGGTCGTCGGCCGTATAGTAGAAGATGGCTTTCGTGAAATCGCCCTGGTATTCCACGTTGTTGATTTTCATATCCAGCCCGAGTTCGGCCGCGATGACGCGGGCGCGCCGTTGCGTCTCTTTCTCGATGCGGATGGTCTCCAGCCATTTGTCGATGTCGTTCGGCCGCGCCTTGCGGTACACTTTCTTGATTTGCGGCGAAAGCGGGTCGATGCCCTTGTTCTTGGCCTGCATACGGGCCAGTTCCCCCCGCAGGCAGATGATGCCGATGTCGTGGCCCGAATTGCCCTCCACGGCCACGATGTCGCCGCATTCATACGTCTCGGTCGTATCGCCAGGCAAACGGAAAAAGTCCTTGTGCGTGTTTTTGAACCGCACTTCCACGAGGTCGAACGGGTCGGGCGAGGGCAGGTTGCCGAACGTATCGGTCCAGTTGTAGGCGTGCATCTGCGCGCAGCAACTCATCTGCCGGCTGCGGTCACAGGGCGTGTCCTGCAAGGAGGGCGCGTGGGCGCAGCCCCGGCTGTTGTAGATGTTTTCCTCAACGGTTTTGCGTAGGAACACTTCGGGTTCCGCCGCTTCCGGTTCGGTTTCGGGTCTGAAATTCTCGGTTTCGGTATATTCAGGCATTTTTCTTCTTTTTTTCAGCGGCCATCAACCGGCATATCTGCAGGGAGGCGTCCGTCATGAGGTTGGATATATTTGCGTTCCGCGCCACAAAATAAATGGCGTCGTTGATGATACGGTAGTAGGCCGGCGCGTTCCCCGCCGTGATGAAAGGCGAGAAGTTGCGGATAAAGGCCTGTTGGTCGGCCGGCAGTTGCGCCATGATGCCGCAGCCCTCGTGGCACAGCAGGCACAGGCGTATCTTCTCCAGCGAGAAGCGCAGGAACAGCCGCAAGGGTTCCCGTCCCAAACGCGCCAACTGTTCGCTCAAGTCCAGCAGGTCGGGCACGTCGGCCTTGTAGCAGGCGCGCATCCAGCGCGTAAAATAGGCTTCGTGCTGTTCTTCGCCCTCGTGCCCGCGCCAATCGGCCAGCGCGCGGCAGAGGTTGCCATGCGCGGCTTCGGCCAGCGGTTGCGCTTCGGCGGCGCTCAGCCCGTAGTGCGTCACCAGGCCGCCGCACAGGTCTTCGGTGCTCAGGGCCGGTACCTGCACGATTTGCGTGCGCGAGAGAATCGTGGCCGAAATCTGGTCGGGGTTTTCGGAAACGAGCAGGAACAGCGTCTGCGGTTCGGGTTCTTCCAGTGTCTTGAGCAAGGTGGAGGAAATCGTATCGCTGATTTTCTCGGCCATCCACAGCACCACGACGCGGTAGTCCGCCTCGCAGCTTTTGAGCGAGAGCTGTTCGATAAGCGTATGGCAGTCGCGGATGTTGATGATGGCCTGCCGTTGCCCGATGTTCATGGCGTCAATCCAGTCGTTGAGGCTGAATTCCATGCGGTTTTTAAGGCCGAATTCGCGCCAGAGCGGCAGGTAGTCGGTGCTTTGGGCGTCTTTCTTGACCAGTTCGCCGATGTTGTTCGGGAAAAAGAAATGCAGGTCGGGATGCGCAAGCCGTTCGAACTTGACGCAAGACGGACATTGCCCGCAGGAGTCGGCCGGGAGACCGCCCAAGTCGGCTTCCGCCGCCGTTACCTTGTGCCGGCAGTTCAGGAATTGGGCATAGGCCAGGGCCAACGGCAGTTTCTGATTGCCTTCCGGTCCGGAAAACAACTGCGCGTGCGCGATGCGTCCGGCTTGCGCCGAGGCTATCAAACGCGCTATAAGCGGCTTCTGTCCTATGATATCGCGAAATCGCATCCGTTTCTGAACTATCCTGTCAATAAACTAACAAAGATAGCAAAAAAAACGGTTTATTTCAAGACGACGCTGGCGCGGCGGACCGTATAGGTGGCGAAGAAGCCGAACGCGCCGCCCGACAGGTTGCCGCGCGCGTTGGCGGGCGAACCGCCGAACATCGGCATGGA
>CAMXAS010000209.1 GCA_947179195.1 uncultured Bacteroidales bacterium | reverse complement strand
TCGGCAAACGGCGTGAAAACCGTATAAGTGGCCGTCACCTTTTCACTCCAATCTATAATCTTTCCGGAAAATGCATCATACTTCATCGTGATGACCGTGACCGTCGTATTTTTGGTGATAACGATAGGACCCGCATAGGTCATCGTCGTAGGCACCACAAGATGCTTCTCGGTATCTTCAAGAAACGCGCCATCAGCGTATGGATATTGGGAAAAATCAAAATCCGGGTCGTCCAAAATATATACAATACCATAAGAAAAACCATCGTTCGGCGTATTAGGCCAACCCACCGCTACCGTGGAATTTTCCGCCACCTTACCGGAAGCCGGGAGGGTCGGGGCCGGCACCGGGGCAGCCTCGCCCACCGTATAATGCATCGTCGTTATAGGTGATATAGAGGAGACACCCTCATCGAAACTTGCATTGGCGGCACACACTCTCAGCGTAACCTGTCCCGAGGCATTGGCCGGAACCTTAGGCGTCGGCATCCAGCCCCCTACGATGACGGGCTTCTCCGGATCATACTCATCCATCATGCCTGCCTGCCCCAACATACATCCATATATACCATCTATATCGGTTTGGCTCATCAAGGCCTCCATCACCTCACCGATATTCTCATTGTTTATTATATCAAACGAGGCATTGTCATCAATGGTATAGAATAAGCAGGTTGTCATACCGATATAATCCTCATTCTGCGCAAAACTTAGCGGCTGTCCCGGTACTACCGTCGCACCGTCGGCCGGTTCTATCAGCACCGGCTGCGAAGGCGTCGCGAGTTGCGCGGAGGCCGTCCCCCATCCGAGGAGCAGCACCAAACTCAATAGAGTCCACATCAATTTTTTCATAACTGTCTAATTTTGTTAGGGTTTGATTAGTTTTTAGGCCTGATTCCAGACCATTCCAACCCCCTAAGTTACTATAATATATTAACATACGCAACCGCCTCCCAAACAACAAAGCCCCGGCCGTTTCCGACCGAGGCTTGTTGGACGTCTAGGGTAACGTCTATCTAAGCAAACCAACTACTTAGCGTACAATAACGCGTTTAACCGCGGTGCGGCCTTCGCCCGTGATGCGGAGGAAGTAAATGCCGCTGCGGTCAATCGTGAGGGCGGTGTTGCCTTCGCTCAGTTTCATGCGCTGATACAGCATACCGTTGGACATGAACACCTCTACCGTGGCCGCTACCGGCAACTCAATGTTGAACAGACCGTTGCTCGGGTTGGGGTAAACGCTTACGCCCGCCAGTTCGAGGTCTTCGTTGGCGGTCTTAATCTTGTAGGCGGCCGTGGCCATTTCCGACTTGGCTTCGCCCTTGATGGCGATGGCCTTGACCGTCATGGCTTTGGCAATTTCGATGGCTTCCGTATATTCCGTGCTTTCAGCCGTGGGTTCGCTGCCATCTACCGTGTAGTAAATCTTGGCGTCTTCGGTGGCGCAGGCAAGCGTTACTTTCGTGCCGGCTTCCACTTCGCCCGCCGCAACGCTGAACGTCGGCTTGGCGATAATCGTGTAGGAGGCTTCCGCCAATTCCGACTTGACTTCGCCCATCATGGCCACGGCATTGATTTTCATCGACTGGGTAATCTTGATGGCCTCTTTGTATTCGACCGCCTTGGGTTCGGCATCGCCTATATAGCAATAGTAGAATATCTTGACACCCTCGGAGATGCAGGAAATCTCTACTTCCGTACCGAAGCTGACTTCGCCGGAGGCAACGCTGAATTCCGGTTTGGCTAAGCCAACCGTATAGGCCGCCGTGGCGACATCGGAGCCGTACATGAAGGGCGCGGCACCCGCAGGGCCCCAGCCGGCAAACGGCATCGGGAAGTCGCCGCCTTCGCCTTCTTCCGTTTCGGTAGATACCGCCATGGCTTTCAGCGTAAAGGCGTCACCGCTCAGACGGATGGTGTCGGCCGGCGAGTTGTAGCCGACAACTTCGGGCACATAAAGGTAGTAGCCGTCTTTATCCATCCGGAAGAAGACGGTAACGTTCTGACCTTCTTGCGTCTTAAAGACGCTCCACTTGTCGTATTCGTAGTCGGGCTGCCCGTCATAGGCCGCGCCCGTGTCCTCCGTACCGTCGAAGCTGAAATACATAATCGTGGCGGGAATCGCGGCCACCGCTTCTTCGTAGGCAGCATAGGCTTCTTCGTAGGCGGCGGCAGATTCTTCATTGTCCCAATAATCCTCGGGCATTTCCGGCATTTCGGGATAGGGGTTCGGGTTCTCGATAACGAGCTTTTCGCCTACCGAAACTTTGGTGCCGTTCAGGCTGAACGTCGGCATGGTTTCCGACTTGATTTTCAGCTCCTCGTCGAGCACGGGCGTCGTTACTTCTTCGCCCAGCACCGTGATGTAGCCGATGGCTTTCAGGTGCGTGGCTTCCTTGAACGTGATGGCCAGGGCGTGACCGTCGGTCTTGATGACTTGGTTGTACTTCACGCCATCATATTCATATTCTTCCGTTTGGACGGTCAGCCTCTTGATGGCGCCGTTTTCCTCGTCGGGCTGGGCGTCGTAAGCGGCCTTGGACGGTTCGGTGGTGCCGTCAACCGTATAATAGACGGCCACACCGGAATATGCTTCCCAACCGTCAATGCTGAATTCGATACCCGTACCTACGTTCATACCCACCGTGTCGTCTTTCATGGGCGAAAGCGAGAGCGTAGCCGTGATGGGGTTGAAC
>CAMXAS010000208.1 GCA_947179195.1 uncultured Bacteroidales bacterium | reverse complement strand
ATAATAAAAATACGGTAGACCGCCAAGCGGGACGGGTGCTACTTCTTGAAAACCAAGGCGACGGCGGCGAAGACCAACACCAACGCCAGGGCGTGGTTCCAACGCAGGTTTTCCTTGAAAAGCAGGGCCGAGAAAACGACGAAAACCAACAGCGTGATGGCTTCCTGGATGATTTTAAGCTGATAGAGTGTGAAAGGCCCGCCGTTGCCCTTGAAGCCGAGGCGGTTGGCGGGTACCTGACAGCAATATTCGAAAAAGGCGATGCCCCAACTGAGCAGAATCAACAGCACGAGCGGCGTGGGGGAAGCCGCCTTGTCGGTATTGGCCACGGCATCGGCCGCCGGCTTGCCCCACTTCAGGTGCCCGTACCATGCGAACGTCATGAAGATGTTGGAACACAGCAAAAGCAGTATCGTGGAAAGTCCTCTCATTTCAATGCCACGAGCAACGCGTTCTTCGGCACGCTTTCGCCCACCTTCACCGCTATTTTATCCACCACACCGCTCATGGGCGCCAGCAGTTCGTTGTTCATCTTCATGGCGTCCAATACGAGCAGCTTGTCGCCCTTTTCCACGCGGTCGCCCGGCGCGACGAAGAATTTACGCACCGTGCCCGGCATGAAAGCCAATACGTGACACGGATTCTTCGGCACGTAAGGCTTTTGGTTCTTATATTTGGCCGGCAACGTGGTCTTATATATCGAGCCGCCTATCTCAAGGCTTTCCGCCACGATATCCAACTCGTTCGCTTCCACGGCCGCCGGTTTTTGTTCCTTTTTTGACATAACTTTATGATAGGATTAGTGTTCAAGGCCTCTTTCCCACGGGGCGCGGTGCGGTAACCGCGCTGGCCGCCGCATCCGTTTCCCGCACCGTCTCTTAAAACGGCGGGATGCCATGCTTGCGGTCGGGTACGGCCTCCGATTTGTTGTGCGATATATCGAGCGCGTGGACGACGAACGAACGCGTCTGTTCGGGCGCGATGACGGCGTCAACATAGCCGTAGGCCGCCGCCACGTAAGGATTCGCGAACTTCTCCTTGTATTCCTCGATTTTCTGCTGCCGCATCTTCTCCTGGTCTTCGGCCTCCATGATTTCCTTGCGGAAGATGATGTTGGCCGCGCCTTCCGAGCCCATAACGGCGATTTCGGCCGTGGGCCACGCAAACACGAAGTCGGCGCGCAGGTGGCTCGAACACATGGCGATATAGCCGCCACCGTAGGCTTTTCTCAGAATAACCGTAATCTTGGGCACCGTCGCTTCCGAATAGGCGTACAGAATCTTGGCGCCGTGACGGATAACGCCCGCGTGTTCCTGGTCCACGCCCGGCAGGTAGCCCGGCAAATCGACGAGCGTGACGAGCGGAATGTTGAACGCGTCGCAGTAGCGGATGAAGCGCGCGCATTTGTCGGAGCTGTCCACGTCCAAGACGCCGGCCATGACGAGGGGCTGGTTGGCGACGAAGCCCACCGTCTGTCCGTCCATACGGCCGAAGCCCACCACGATGTTGGCGGCGAACAGGGCCTGTACTTCCAAAAATTCGGAGTCATCCACAATGGCCTTGATGATATTGCGCACGTCGTAAGGCTTGCGCGGGTCGGAGGGCACGATGCTACCGATTTTGAACGTCTTTTGCGGCAGTTTCGGCGTAAAGGCGTCGGCCTTCTTCGTGTTGTTCCAAGGCACGAAGCTTACGAGCGACTTGATTTGTTCAAAGCATTCCTGTTCGCTTTCGGCAAAGAAATGCGCGTTGCCCGTAATCTCGGCGTGCGTCCGCGCACCGCCCAGGTCTTCCTGCGAAATCTCTTCGCCCAGCACCGACTTGATGACGTCGGGGCCCGTGATGAACATCTTGGAAATCTTATCCACCACAAATACGAAGTCGGTCAACGCGGGTGAATAGACCGCACCGCCGGCGCAGGGACCCAGGATAACGGAAATCTGCGGGATGACGCCCGAAGCCTGCGTGTTGCGGTAGAAAATCTCGCCGTAGCCGGCCAAGGCGTTCACACCCTCTTGGATACGCGCGCCGCCGGAGTCGTTGATGCCGATGATGGGCACCTTCAACTTCATGGCATGATCCATGATCTTGCAGATTTTCTTGGCGTGCATATAGCCGAGCGAGCCGCCGGCCACCGTAAAGTCCTGCGCGTAGATGCAGACAGGATAGTTATTGATGGTACCCGTACCCGTTACGACACCGTCGCCGGGCAGATACTTTTTGTCCATGCCGAAATCTTTGCCGGAGTGTTCCACGAACAAGTCGTATTCATGAAAACTTTCCGGGTCCAGAATGGCCAGGATACGTTCACGCGCCGTCAGTTTCCCGCCGGCTTTCTGTTTTTCAATCGCTTTGGAGCCACCGCCCGACAAAGCGTTTTCCATACGTGTCCGCAAGTCTGTTGTCTTCTCTTTAATCGACATAAAGGCTTGTTTTTTAGTTTTTTATTTTTTCGCTCTTTATCAAAAGCAAAACGAAGATAGCACTTTTTTTCGGTTCGGCCTTTATGCCGCCTGTCGCCTTTGTTAAAATTTGTTAAATCCGACCGCGGGATGACCGTCGTTTAGCCCGAAACAACGGCGTTCTGCAAATTTCCAAGTCCGTTTTCAGGGGGAATCATCATTTTTTTAACATTTTTTAACATTTCGTTTGGAACTATGATTTTTTTAGCTTATTTTTGTGCCGTTGTAAAAGGTGGATT
>CAMXAS010000207.1 GCA_947179195.1 uncultured Bacteroidales bacterium | reverse complement strand
AGAATTTCAGATTCCGGTTCTGACGATAGGAGTTCGAATCTCCTCGGGTTCACCACTCGCGTGTAAATTCTAAGCTTACAGCAGCCCTTTGATCATTTCCTCTATGCGCACGCCCTCGGCCTCGGCGCGGTAGTTCCGCACGACGCGGTGCCGCAAAATGGGTTCGGCCACGGCCTGTACGTCCGTCTTATCGGGCGAGAAGCGGCCGTTGAGCGCGGCATGGCATTTGGCGCCGATAATCAGATATTGGGATGCGCGCGGCCCGGCCCCGTAGGCGATGTAGTCGCGCACGGCCTCCGGCGCGGACGGATCCGATGGCCGCGTCTTGGCCACCAACTGTACGGCATACGTATAGAGCGAATCCGGCACGGGGATGCGCCGGATCAACTGCTGGAAATAAAGGATTTCTTCGGCCGAGAGCAAGGGCTGCAACGGCGTGTCGTCCGCGCCCGTCGTGGCCTTGACAATGCGCACTTCTTCGTCCAATTGCGGGTAGTCGAGCGTGATTTCCATCATGAAACGGTCCAACTGGGCTTCCGGCAACGGATAGGTGCCCTCCTGCTCTATCGGGTTCTGCGTCGCGAAGACGAAAAACGGCTCGTCGAGCGCGTACCGCTCGCCGGCCACGGTCACGGCCTTTTCCTGCATGGCTTCCAGAAGCGCGGCCTGCGTCTTGGGCGGCGTGCGGTTGATTTCGTCGGCCAGCACCAAATGGGCGAACAACGGCCCTTTGACAAACCGGTAACGCCGGTCCGAATCCAGGATTTCGGAGCCCGTGATGTCGGACGGCATGAGGTCGGGCGTAAACTGGATGCGCTTGAAACTCAAATCCAACACGTCGGCCACCGTCTGCACCAACAGCGTCTTGGCCAAACCCGGCACGCCGACGAGCAACGCATGGCCCCGGCTGAACACGGCCATCAGCAGGCGTTCCACCACGGTTTCCTGCCCGATGATCCGCCGCCCGATTTCCTGTTTCAACCGGCGGTAGGCCTCCGACAGCGCGACCACCGCTTCCGCATCGTCCCGATAAGTCTGCATAACACTATAATTGCCAGTTATAACGGAAATTGCACTTGGCATAACGGCCGATGAGCCGCACGTAGGTATTGGCGATTTTTTCCTTGAGCCAACTGTCCATCTTGTCGCGCTTGGCCTTTTCCATCGCCATCTCGTAGATGCGGTCGTAGTCGTCCTCCAAATTGGCGCGGTGGGCCGGTATCTTGCGGCGCACATAGAAGATACGGTAGGCTTCGTTACCCGACTCGTCCATATACGGCACCGCCATGGACACCTCGCCCTCGGCCAGCCGTTCCACCGACATGAAAATCATCGGCTCGATTTCTTCGGAGCTGTAACTCGGCTTGCCTGTAAACGGACTCAGATAGACGCCGTCGCCCTGACGGCCGGCCTCGTCGGAAAACAGTTTGACGGCTTCTTCAAACGTCAAGTCGCCGTTCTTGATTAAGCGGGACACGGAGTCCAATTCGGCGCGCGCCCGCACCTGGTCTTCGACCGAGGGTTTGGGCTGTATGAGGATATGCCGCACGCGCACCAGTTCGCCTTTCTTCTCCAACACCTCCAGAATATGGAAGCCGAACTGGGTTTCAAAAACCGGCGAAAGTTCGTTTTCAGGCAGGCTGAACGCAAACGATTCGAATTCGGACGCCCACTCGCCGCGCGCGCCGTAGCCCAAATCCCCACCCCTGCGGCGCGATCCGGGGTCTTCCGAATACAAAGCCGCCATGGAGGCGAAACTCTCGCCCTTCTCAATGCGTTCGCGCAAAGCCTCCACGCGGGCTTTCGCGATTTGCTTCTCCTCCGCGCTCACCTTCGGCTTCTTGACAATCAACGACAGTTCGTATTGCATGGACACCAACGGGATGCTGTCTTTCGGCAACAGGTTGTAGAAACGCTTGACCTCGGTGGGCGTCACGCGGATGTCCTCGGTAATCTTGTTCTCCATCGTGCGCGCGATAAGGGCGCTCTTGACCATTTCGCGGTATTCCTCCTTAATCTGCACGATGGTTTTGCCGTAAAACTCCTCCAATTTCTCGCGCGAACCGATTTGCTCGATGAAATAGGCCAGACGCGCTTCCAACTCGCCCTCGATTTGATTTTCACCGATGGCGATACTGTCCTCGTCGGCCTGCAAGGCGTACAGGTTGCTTATCAGCATCGTTTCCAAGGCATTGCAACGCACTTCATCGTTGACGATCGTACCGCTCATGCGGATGCTCTCCACGGTTTTCTCCACATCCGACAACTTGACCATTTTGGTGCCGACCACGGCCACAATCTGGTCGATGACCAAGCGTTGCGGCGTATTGTCGCGCTTACCCAACGTACCGGCCGACGGCGTTTCCGTATGCGGCAGCACCACCGCACCGGTGTCCGCCACGACCGTATCGACCGCCACAACCGCCGTATCGACGTCCGGAGCGCCGGCCCAAGCGAGGCCGAGTCCGAACAGTGTTCCCAAAACGCTAACCGCTATCCGTTTCATCCTCACTCGTATTTAATCCAATGATTTTCTTCGGCCTCCCGCATCACATCCTGCTGCATCCGTTGCAAGAACACCTGCCGCCGGTGGTTCAACAGAATCTGCCGAATCCGTTCGGTCTCGAAATTGAGCGGCGACACCATGTCCCGCACCTTGAAATCGACAATCCGCACATAATAGACGGCATCGCCCGCGCTGATTTCGATATTCCGGTTGTTTTTGAGGAA
>CAMXAS010000206.1 GCA_947179195.1 uncultured Bacteroidales bacterium | reverse complement strand
AACAACTCGTTAATCCCCACGTAGAACTGGGGCTTGCCCTGATAGAAGCCCATGTCGCCGCGAATCGTGAACGGCAGGCTCGTGAACGGTTTGAGCCGCAGGCCCACGCCGTAAGTCCATTTGCCGAAGCTCCAGGCCTCCGCCAGCGTGGGGCCCACGTCGCCCACGCAGCCGAAAACGGCGAAGCCCAGCCATTTCCAATAAAAGCGGTATTCGGCTTGGAACACCATCATGTGCTGGTCGATATAGCGGTCTTTGAGGATACCGCGGGCGTAATGCCGGTCGGCGATGCGCGGCAGTTCCTGAAACGGGATGTCGTCGCCTAAGGCGCTGCTCGCCACCAAGTTCAACGCAAACACATGGTCTATCTTCTGTTTCGCTTGCGGCACGTGGAAATAATAGCGCACGTCCATCGTCGCTTTGCCGTACTGGCCGCTGAAGTCGCGGATGGGCGTGTTGTAGAGCGCGTCAAAACTGATGAGGGCGCCTTTGAACGGCCGCGTGTTGTCGTTGCGCGTGTCGTAGATGAGCGAGAACATCGGGCCGACGCCCATGGCGATGTCCTGTCCCGGCACCGCCGTTTCGGTCAGCAGCCCGTCCGTTGCCGAGAGGATATAATAGAAATAGTAGCGGCCGCCGATGCCGAGGAAAACCCCGTGCCCCACGTCGTAGGTCAGCCGCAGGTCGGCCGTGGTGATGAGTTCGTTGTAGGTCTCCTTGTTTCCGTCCGGCGTGTCGCGCCCTATGCCCCAAAACCAACTCGGCCAGTAGCCCCCATAGACGGAGCCTTTCAGCATGAGCCGGCGGTCGAGGAAATACAATTCGGGGTCCAGTTCCAACGAGAACTGTTTCAGAATAGAAGCGTTGGCGCCTATGAGCAGGTTGGAGCGCCGGCCCGCGATCAGCGCCTTCTTGTCTTCCGCCAAGTCGGTATGCGTCAGGCGCTTGTCCATGGCGTCGAAGAAAAGCTGCCCGCCCAACGTAAAGGCTAGGGACGTGGAGGGCGTGTAGTAGAGGCCGGGGCCCAGTACGAAGGCCACCTTGCGCGGCTTGAAGTTCGGGTCGTCCGCGCTGCCCGCCGTATTGCTGAAAATCTTGGCGAGGTTGAATTTCTTTTTCTTGGGCTGATCCGCCTCCCGCGCCGTGTCCGCCGTCTGCGCGTAGCCCGCGCCGGCCACCGCCATAAAATACAACAGCAGGCCGAGGACGCCTCCGCGCCCCCGCCTGCCGTCGCTGAAAAACCGCTTCAACCCCATTAAAACTCCGCGTTTTGGGGATAACGCGGGAACGGAATCACGTCACGGATGTTCGTCATGCCCGTGATGAACAGCAGCAGCCGTTCGAAGCCCAAGCCGAAGCCGCTGTGCGGGGCCGAGCCGAACCGGCGCGTGTCCAAGTACCACCACATATCCTTGTCCGGGATATGCAGTTCCTGAATGCGTCTTTGCAGTTTATCCAAGTTCTCTTCCCTTTGCGAACCGCCGATGATTTCGCCGATTTGCGGGAACAGCACGTCCATGCCGCGCACCGTCTTGCCGTCGTCGTTCTGCTTCATGTAGAACGCCTTGATTTCCTTCGGGTAGTCGGTCAGGATGACCGGCCGTTTGAAGTGCTTCTCCACAAGGTAGCGTTCGTGTTCGCTCTGCAGGTCGGTGCCCCAGTCCACCTTGAATTCGAATTTGGCGCCGGAGCTTTTGAGGATATCGACGGCCTGCGTGTAGGTCAGCCGTTCGAAGCGCGTTTTCAACACCCCTTCCAGACGGTTGATGAGCTCCTTGTCGTACATATCGTTGAGGAAGCGCAGGTCGTCGCCGCAGTGTTCGAGCGCGTAGGTCGTCAGGTATTTCAAAAATTCCTCGGCCAAGTCCATGTTGTCCTCTATCTCGTAGAACGCCATTTCCGGCTCGTTCATCCAAAACTCGGCCAAGTGGCGCGGCGTGTTGGAGTTCTCGGCGCGGAACGTGGGGCCGAACGTATATATCTTCGACAGCGCCATCGCGCCCAGTTCGCCTTCCAGCTGGCCCGACACCGTCAAACTCGTCTGACGGCCGAAGAAATCCTGGCTGTAGTCGATTTTGCCGTCTTTCATCGGCAGTTGGTTGAGCGGCAGCGTCGTCACCTGGAACATCTCGCCCGCGCCCTCGCAGTCGGAGGCCGTGATGAGAGGCGTATGCAGGTAGTAGAAGCCGCGTTCGTGATAGAACGTGTGCAGGGCGTAGGCCATCTCGTGCCGCAGGCGCAACACGGCGCCGAACGTGTTGGTGCGGGGCCGCAGGTGGGCTATTTCGCGCAGGAATTCAAGGCTGTGGCCTTTCTTCTGCAACGGATAGACCTCCGGGTCGGCTTCGCCCAATACGTCTATGCTGTCGGCCTGGATTTCCACGCTCTGACCCTTGCCCATCGACGGCACCAACCGGCCGTTGACGCAGAGGCAGGCGCCGGTCGTGATGCGTTTCATCAACTCCTCGGGGAAGGCCGGCGCGTTGAGGTCGGCCACCACCTGGATGGTCTGCACGCAGCTGCCGTCGTTCAACGCGATGAACGCCACCTGTTTGTTGCCGCGTTTGGTTCTTACCCAACCCTTGATCTGCACGGGGCGGCTTTCGCCCTCGGCTAAGGTCAGGCCTATGAGTTTCTTTATTTCCGTGTGTGTCAACATGACAATCGTTTCCTTTCTATTTTACTTTCTTTTGAGGACGACGTGCCGCCAAGGCCTCTTTGGCCTTCTGCATACGTTTCGACGGCG
>CAMXAS010000205.1 GCA_947179195.1 uncultured Bacteroidales bacterium | reverse complement strand
TTGAAGCCGGCCGCCAGCGTGTCGGGCTTGAAATGCAGCACGCTGTACATCTCGCCGGCCATGCAGAAGCCGCAACGGTCGCAGACGCCGGACACCTTGCCCGGACATTCCGACAGCAACGTGCCATCGACCATGATGAACTCCGACACCCAACAGGCTTTCTCGAAGTCCAGGTTTTTCATGCGCTTGAGCCCCGACACGGAATTCATAATCGGATAGCCCGCCTTCTTGAGCGCGATGATTTCATCCAACAGGCGCACGCGCAAATCCCAGTCGTCTATATACAGGTGTTCCGTGCCCTCGTAGGGCGTATGGAAATTGAACGAAATCTGTTCGATGGCCGGGTTCTGACGCGCGTAGTCGGCGGCGGCCTTGATTTGCGTGTAGTTCAGTTTGTTGACGACCATATTCACGCTCAGATGCGGATGCCCGCAGCACGCAATGTTACGCTCCAATTTTTCGAATGCGCCCTCGCCGCGGATTTCGTCGTGATACGCGCCCACGCCGTCCATGCTGACCCATATCGAATGGGCGTGCGAACCGGGGAACGGCAGCTGCGCGTTGGTCGTAATCGTGGTCGTGAAGAAGCCGATTTTGCGCGCTAAGTCGCAGAGGTCGTTCACGGTGCGGTCGCCGTCACGCCACAGGAAGGGTTCGCCCCCCTCGAAATCCACGAAACGGGAGCCGCGCGCATACGCGCCCCGCAACTCCTGTTCCACTTGCGCATACGTCTTGCTGACGGGTTCCTTGCGCGCATAGACCGCGCAGTGTTTGCAACGCAGGTTGCAGCGGTCGGACAGGAACAGCACCGTCTGCAAAGGCCGGTGGCCGCCCAACAGACAGGAGCGTAAATACCACCACGGTAAATAAAACAAATGTCTTATCATCATTTCTTTCAATCTTCTTTTTATAACAATACGCCCGCCACGGCGGCCACTATGAGCATGAGCGCGAAGAACATCAACAGGTTGCGCGCCGCCAGCCAGCGAATCATGAACCACTCGATGCCGGCCTCCCGTATCTGCGCCCACTGCTGCACGGGGCGCACCCACCAGCGTAGCGGCAAATCGCGTTGCGGGTCGCGCATGAACACGACTACGGCGTACAACAAGCCGCAGGCGCGCGGCAGAAACAGCCACACGAGCAGGTACCAGGGCGAAAGGAAGCGCAGCGCCACGCCGCAGGCCACGATGGCGAACGGCAGGAGAGTGAACAGGAACGAGCCCGCGAGCATGGCCTTGGGCCGCCTCAACACGCCCGCGAACGTGCGTTTTCCCATGGCCTTGTCGGCTTCGTAATCGATGACCGAATGCGTATATACTATGTTCGTGACCAGCAGGCCGATTGGCACAGAGAGGAACAAGACCGAATACGACCAAGTGCCGCAGGCGGAAATATATACGCCCGCCATGAGCACGGGGCCGAACAGCAGCCCGATGACCAATTCGCCCAAGCCGTGGTAGCTCAGCCGCAACGGCGGCGCGGAGTACTCCAGCCCGATGAGCGCGCCCAAGGCCGCCACATACCACACCGACAGCCCGCGGTAGAAGCCGATGACCACGCCCAAGGCCGCGGCCGTCAAACAGAAGCCCAGGCACGCACGCTCCAACTCCGCCAGCGTGGCCGCGCCGCCCTCCTCCTGCAGGTAGAGGCATTTGCCGATGCGGGCGCGGATGCCCTGCGCCGCCTGCACCGTGCGCGTGCCGCTTTTCTTATAGCGGTAGTCGAAGTAGTCGTCAAAAAGGTTCATGCCGAAATGCACGAGCACGGCGGCCAACACCGCCAGCAGCCCCAAAACGGCGTTAAAACCCGCGCCACGATGCTCCAACCAGGCCAGCGTAAAGGCCACAAGCCCCGGCAAGAGGCTCTGCGGGAACGAAATCCAACGCGCGTTGTCCAACCAATAACCGATCTTTTTCATAACAATATACTACCACAAAGCCAATGAGACATCCCCGAATTTCAAATCGGCAGGAATACCCATCGCCTTGAAGGCCCGCGCTATCGTGGAAAAATTAAGATTCTTGCCGCTCTCTATCTTGGATACCTGCGCCCGCTGTACCCCCATCAGTTCTCCCAACTGTTCCTGGGTCAAATGTTTGGCTTTCCGTGCCTGCTTGACAGCCTCCCCTATATGATAGGCATGAAGTTCCTCCTGAAGTTGCGCTTCCATAGCATCACGCTCCGGCGTGCCCCGTTTTCCCCAAACCCCATCTACCTTTTCACTCAGCGGTATAAGTTTCATCTTTGCCATAGTTATAACTCCTTTTCCGTTTCAAAATATTGTCTTCTTATTTCTTCCGCCTTCCGTATCTCTTTCTGCGGTGTCCGTTTCGTTTTTTTGACAATACCATGCGTTGCGATTATAAGCGTATCCCGCCCGGTATCCCAAAAGGCAAAAAGCCGATAACATATCCCATTATAAAGCGTTCTGAATTCCCATATGTCCGTATCCGCCAACTTCTTAAAAATCTCACTGTCCAACTCCCCGCCTTCCACTTTCAAAAGATTATAGGTTACTTTCTTCTTTGCCTTTTCCGGCAAAGAATCTACGAAAGCATCGGCTTCTTCCGTCAATACAACCCGCAGTTTGGCTTTATACATTACCGTCCCTTTCAAAATACAAAGATACAAAAAATGTTCCATTTAAGGAAACATTTTTGATAATAACGCAAAACGGCGGCGCGTATCGTTTTTTTTCGTATCTTACCAAATGGCAACTTCTTGTTTTTCTAAGTCGAATTCTATG
>CAMXAS010000204.1 GCA_947179195.1 uncultured Bacteroidales bacterium | reverse complement strand
ACCAAAGACGTGCTGTTCAACTGCGAGATGATTCCGGCCGAGAATGTGGGCGTCAAGCACGCCAAGTGGGACAAGGAAGCCGGCTTCAAGACGTTCCGCGACTGCTACAACAGTTATTTCTATATCGTGGAAGACAAGTCGCTGAACATCGTCGATAAGTTCCGTCTGCATGGCCGCCGTTATATCGCGCACCTGACGGGCGGTTCGGCCCTGCACATGAATCTGGAGGAACATCTGAGCAAGGAGCAATACCGTCAACTGTTACGCGTGGCGGCCGTGGAGGGTTGCAATTATTTCACGTTCAATATCCCGAACACGATTTGCAACGACTGCAACCATATCGACAAGCGTTACCTGAAAGAATGCCCGCATTGCCATAGTCAGAACGTCGATTATCTGACGCGCATCATCGGGTATATGAAGCGGATCAGTAATTTCTCGGCGGCCCGTCAGAAAGAGGCCGCGCAACGGCACTATGCTTCGGTTCGTCAGTTATGATGTCGTTTTCTCGGAGATTCCGGGCGAAGTGACGTTGGCCGTCAATATCTCGCATTGTCCGAACCGTTGCAAGGGCTGTCACAGCCCGCATCTGTGGGCGGATACGGGCGAACCGTTGACGGAGGAGAATTTGGGCGTGCTGTTGCGTCAGTACGGCGCGGCCGTGACCTGCGTCTGCTTTATGGGCGGCGATGCCGAACCGATGGCGGTGGCGGCCTTGGCGCGTTTTACGACGGCCTTCGGACAGGCGGCGGGGCATCCGCTCAAAACCGCTTGGTATTCCGGCCGCGCCGAATTGCCGTCGGGCTTTCCGGCTACCGATTTCCAATACATCAAATTGGGCCCTTACGTCGAGGCTTTGGGCGCCCTCAAGTCGCCGACGACGAACCAGCGGCTCTACCGCATCGAGGCGGACGGGCGCCGCAGCGATATGACGCCTTTGTTCTGGCGCAAGTCCCCCATGGGTTAGGCGCGCGCCGACCGGCGGTACATCCAGCCGATGCAGACGGTGCAGAGCGCGAGTCCCGGCAAGGCGCTCCACCAGTGCCATAGGTCGGAAAAGGCGTCGGGATGCCGGGACAACAGACCGTTACCGTAGAGATAATAAGCCACGACCACCGAGGCGTTGTTGAGGAAATGCAACAGGATGCCGGGGTAAAGGCTGCGGCTCCCCGCAAACACATACCCCAGGAGCGCGCCGAGAAACAGCCGGGGCAGGAAGCCCACGGGGTCAAAGTGCAACAGGCTGAAGATAAGGGCCGTGAGCCAAATGGCGGCCTGCGGGCGTCGGGAGTGGTTTACGAGAAACGTTTGCAGGCAACCGCGGAAGAACACTTCCTCGCAGATTGCCGGCATCAGGGCCAAGGTCAGGAGGTTCAAGCCGAACGCGCCCCAACCGGTCTGATTCAAAAACACTTGCAACAAAGCTTCGTTGCGTTCGCTCATCTGTTTGAAAAACAGGCCGAGCGGGCTGTCCTGCCACGATTGCAGGGCCGCGCCGTTCCAAGTCGTCGTGGCGTTAATCCAGGGCATGAGCGCTAAAAAGGCCGCCAATCCCAACATATAGCAACCGAAAGGCGTCGGGTGGCACCCTAAGTAGTCGGCGGCGCGGCCTTCCGAGGCCGAACGCGCGAACAGCCAGGCCGGCAGCAGGAAAGAACCGGCCGCACTGATGTTCTGCACGAGGTAAAGCGTCGAAACGGCCTCGGCCGATGGCATCAGGCGCATAAGACCGGCGCCTATGAGGGCGGAAAGCAACAGGCAGCCGACAAACAGGCCGCCTAACCGGAGCGCTTGTTTAAACATACCTGCAAAATTACGGAAAAGTGTGTAACTTTGTCTTTCTGACATGAAGATAAGATGAAGCACAAGACAAATCTCCTTATAAAACTATCGTTGGCGGTGGCGCTCCTCTTGGCCGTCGGTCCGGTACGCGCGCAGGTCGGCACCTGGCGTTACCATTTCGCGGCCACCCCGCCGGAGCAGTTGGCCATCTGGGGGCCGGAAGTCTATGCGTCCCGGGAAGCGGATTTGCTGTGTTACAATACGGTGGACCGCACGCTGACGACTTTGTCCAAGCGGAATGGCCTGTCGGGCGGCGACATAGGGGCCATCGCCTATCATCCGGCCGGTAACTGTTTGATTATCGGCTATAAAGATGGCAATATCGACCTCTATTACGGAGACCGTGTGTTCAATATGTCCGACATCAAGGAAAAAAATATCGCCGGCGGCAACGACAAGGCGGTTTACCGTATCCATACCGAGGGCGCATACGCTTATCTCGCTTGCGGTTTCGGTGTCGTGATAGTGGATGTGTTGAAGCGGGAGTTCAGGGAAACCTATTTCATCGGCCCGCTCAACGCCAGTCTGCGTGTCCATGAAGTGGATTGTGACGATAAATATATATGGGCGGCGACGGAGCGGGGGCTGCGGTTCGCCGGTAAAAACGCCGTCAATCTCAACGACTATACGGCTTGGACGGTGGATGCCTTTTGGGGCGAAGACCGTCCTTTGGCGCAGGCGGTCAAACTCGGCGGAACCTGGTGGGTGTTGGAAAAAGGTGGAGACGGTGCGGCCGACCGTGTGTATTGCGGGCAATTGGGGGGCGAATGGACGTTGGCCGACACGACCGATATCAAGGAGGTGAGTTGCCTGAGAGCAGGAGCCAATTACGTGGTGCGCGGCACCTACCGGTCGTCCGCGCAGCAATGGTCGGTGGATTGCTGTCCGAAGCGGGCGGGTTATTGTATAGGGCCGCGAT
>CAMXAS010000203.1 GCA_947179195.1 uncultured Bacteroidales bacterium | reverse complement strand
AAGCCTTTTCTTATACATACCGATGATGCTCATGATAGTGCAAAAGTACATATTTGCGCCGTAATTTGGAAAAGCGATATAAATAATGTATCTTTGTAGCGCTATTTGGCGGCACGCCATAGGACGGATGAGGCGGAGGATTTAAGGGTAAAGAGATGTGAGGGGGCGTGCAGCCCCTTTTTTGTTGCTTATGGACAAAGAAACGATTCATACTTTGCTGGAAGAGGCCCTGGCCTTGCGCAACGAAGCGAGAGCGGCGGCGGGCGCGGCGGCCGACCTGTTCGAGGTGGACACCGTCGTTTCGCCGCGCAATGTCATCCGCGTGTTCATCGACGCCGAAACGGGCGTTTCGATAGAGGACTGCGTGCCGGTGAGCCGTCATATCGAGGGCGGGTTGGACCGCGACAAGGAGGACTTCGAGATAGAGGTCTCGTCGGCGGGGCTGGACCGTCCGCTCAAGAAGGCGCGTCAGTACAGGAAGAACATCGGCCGTCGGCTCAAACTGGTTGACCGCGAAAACAACACGTGGAAAGGCACGATCGTGTCGGCCGACGACGAGGGGCTGACGCTGCACTGCGATGCGCCGAAGGGCCGCAGGAAAAAGGCCGCCGCGCCCGAAGCGGAGGAGAACCCCGACCGCTATTTCGCCTACGCCCAGGTCAAGGAGGCGCGCATAGAAATCGTATTTTGAAATAAATATATACAAAATAAACTACAAAGCAAAAACGACAATGGCAAACGAAAACATCAATCTGGTGGATAGTTTCTCTGAGTTCAAGGATCTCAAGAGCATAGACAGGGAAACGATGATGCGTATTTTGGAAGAAGTTTTCAAAAGTACTTTGCTGAAGAAGTACGGCTCGGACGAGAATATCGACATTATCGTCAACATCGACAAGGGCGACTTGGAAATCTGGCGCAACCTGACGATTGTGGATGATGCCGAATTTACGGACGATACGTTGCAAATCCGCTATTCGGACGCCATCAAGATTGAACCGGACTTTGAAGTGGGCGAAGAGGTGTCGCAGCAGATTTTCCTCAAGGACTTCGGCCGCCGCGAGATTCTCAACATCCGTCAGACGCTGGTTTCCAAGATTCAGGAATACGAGAACAATCTCATCTACAAACGCTACAAGGAACGCATCGGCGATATCATCACGGGCGAGGTTTACCAGATTTGGAAGAAAGAGACGTTGCTGTTGGACGACAACGGCATCGAACTCGTGCTGCCCAAGAGCGAACAGATTCCGGCCGACTTCTACCGCAAGGGCGATACGTTGCGCGCCGTGGTGCTGAAAGTGGACGTGCGCAACAACGTGCCGGTGGTCATCCTCTCGCGCACGAGTCCGGTGTTCCTGGAACGTCTGTTCGAACAGGAGGTGCCCGAGGTGTTCGACGGTCTGATTACGATTAAGCGCATCGTGCGTGAACCGGGCGAACGCGCCAAGGTGGCCGTGGAATCCTACGACGACCGCATCGACCCGGTAGGCGCCTGCGTCGGCATGAAGGGTTCGCGTATCCACGGCATCGTGCGGGAGTTGCGCAACGAGAACATCGACGTCATCAACTGGACGCAGAACCCCGAACTGTTGATTACGCGTGCGCTGAGCCCGGCCCGTGTTTCGTCGATTACGATTCACGAGGACGAGAAACGCGCCGAAGTATATATGAAAGCCGACCAGGTTTCGTTGGCCATCGGCAAGGGCGGCAGCAACATCAAGTTGGCGGGCCGTCTGTCGGAATACGAGATTGACGTTTACCGCGAGGCCGACGGCGTGGAAGACGACGTGGATTTGCAGGAATTCAGCGATGAAATCGAACAGTGGATTATCGACCAGCTCAAGGCCATCGGTTGCGACACGGCCAAGGACGCGCTGAACATCGGCCAGGAAGAACTCGTCAAACGCACCGACTTGGAAGAAGAGACGGTGGCGGAGGTGTTGCAGATTCTGCGCGCCGAATTCGAGGAATAATCCGCGGATGCATCGGGTGTGACCCGCCCGGCCGACGCGCGAGGCATCGGCGAAGCGGTCGCCAAACGAGAAATAAGCGATTTAAAGCACAATAGAATTTATGGCAGAAGAAACAAAAACCGCTGTAAGGCTTTCCAAAGCCGCCAAGGAATTCAACATAGGCGTACAGACCGTCATCGAATTCCTGGGGAAGAAGGGTCATGAAATCGACTCTAACCCGAATTCCAAACTTACCGCGGAACAGTATGCCCTTTTGGCCAAGGAATACCAGAGCGACAAGGCGGTCCGTCAGGAAGCCGAGAACATCGACCTGGGGCTTGGCAAGAAGAAAGCGCCGATTACGGTGGAAGACGTGAAGAACGCTGCGCCCGAGGCGGAACCGGCGATGGAGCCCGAAGACGAGGAACTCCGCATCAAGAAGGTGTCGCTGGAAGGTCCGGCCAAGAAGACGAAGACCACCAAGGCCAAGGCGGACGCGCCGGCGGAAGCCGCCGAAAAACCCGCCAAGAAGACGTCGCGCAAGGCCGCGGCCGAACCCGTCGCGGAACCCGAGGCGGAAGCGCCTGTAGCGGAAGAAGCCGAACAGCCGGCGGAAACGGCGAAAACGACCAAGAAGGCGGCCCCGAAGAAGAAAGAGACGGCCGCCAAGACCACGGCCAAAACGGCCAAGGCCGCCAAGGCAGAGCCCGAAGCGGCGGTGGAACCCGAGCCGATGCCGGAACCGGTGCAGGAGAAAGCGGAGCCGGTAGCCGAACAGTTGGCGGAAGCGGGGGCCGACGCGGCCGCCGTCGA
>CAMXAS010000202.1 GCA_947179195.1 uncultured Bacteroidales bacterium | reverse complement strand
GTCGGCGGGGTTGGCGGCGTAAGGCTGCGAGAAATAGCGCGTGTCGGCGTCCGTGCGGCCGAAGCCGCCGAAAGCCGCGTCGTCGGACGAAAGACAGAGCCGGTAGCGGCCCGGATGATAGACGGGCAGGCGGTAGTCGGGCCGGCTGTCGGAAACGTGCCAGTTGAACGCAAATATATACTGTCCGTCGCGGAGGTCGAACGCGAGGATTTTGGCCTGTTCGTCTATGCACAGCAGGCGGGCGAACCCCATCGTGCGGAGGCCGATTTCCCGCGCCAACGCTATCATGGCGCGGTCGAACGCCAGCAGGAATCTATAGCGGAGGTCGGCCCGGTCGGCGAGCGACCACTGCCGCCGCGCGTAGTGGTAACTCCAGCCGTTGCCCTCCCGCGGAAAGTCAATCCATTCGGGATGCCCGAACTCGTTGCCCATGAAGTCGAGGTAGCCGCCGTCCCCGCTGCCCGCGAACAGGCTGATGAGGCGTATCATCTTGTGCAACGCCATGCCGCGCTCCACCACGGGCGAATGCGAATCCACGCCCATGTCCGTGTACATATGCGCCCCCATGAGGCGGAACGCCAGCGTCTGGTCGCCCACCAAGGCCTGGTCGTGGCTCTCGCAGTAGGCAATCTGCGGCACGTTGGGCAGGCGGTCGTTGAGCACGTGCCAAATCTCCCGCATCACCCAGTCCTCGTCCTGCCGTTCCTTGAGCAGTTTAATCCAAAAGTCGGGGATTCCCATCGACAGCCGGTAGTCGAAGCCCAAGCCGCCTTCGGCGCAGGGCACGGTCGTCCCCGGCATGCCGCTCACCTCCTCGGCCACCGAAAGCAGCGGGCGCGGGGCGGCCCGCCGTACCGACAGTTCCCCTAGCAGGTCGTTGGCCAACCGCAGGTAAATCAGCGCGTCATTATCCACTTGGTCGCCGAAATAATTCTGATAACTGCCGAAATGGTCCGTATAGCCGCGGTGGAAGTAAATCATGGCCGTCACGCCGTCGAAGCGGAAGCCGTCGAAGCCGAACGTCTCCACCCAGTAGCGCAGGTTGGAGAGCAGGAAGCGCCGCACCTCGTTCTTGTTGAAAGCGAACATCTTGGAGCCCCAGTAAGGGTGCGTGCCGTTGGGCTCGGGATAATTATACAGGTCGGGCGAGCCGTCCAAGGCCCAAAGCCCTTCGTTGAGGTTGGAGACGAAGTGGGCGTGCACGAGGTCCATCAGCACGGTCAGCCCCATACCGTGGGCGGTGCTAATCAGGTCGCGCAGGTCGTCGGGCGTGCCGAAGCGGGACGAGGGCGCGAAGAAGTTGGACACATGATAGCCGAAGCTGCCGTAATACGGGTGTTCGGCGATGCCCATGAGCTGCACCGTGTTGTAGCCGTCTTCGCGTATGCGCGGCAACACGTTTTCGGTAAATTCGCGGAACGTGCCCACGCCCTCTTTCTCCTGCGCCATGCCGATGTGGGCCTCGTAGATGAGCGGGCTGAAAGGCGCGTCGTTTTTTTCGCGTGACCCGACGTTCGCGACGGCTGGAGCCGCCGCCGTTTCAGGCGCCCATACCTTGGCCTTGAATTCCTTGGTGTCGGGGTCTTGCTCGGTGTAGAACGTATAGGCGGGCATCCGCAGGTGCCAGCTGCCGTCCGCGCCGTGCACATAGATTTTGTAATGGGAACCGTGCGTGAGCCGTTGCGTGCGTGCGTCGTCGGGGGCGAGGCGGATTTCCCAGTCGCCGTGCCAGCGGCCGTCGGCTCCGCAAACCTTGCGGAGCGGGTGGGAGGTATAATCCCAGCCGTTGAAATCGCCCGTCAGGAACACGTCTTTGGCGTTCGGCAGCCATTCGCGGAACACCCACCCGTGCGGACTGCCGTCCGCACCGACGGCCGCCGGATGCAGCCCGTAATACAGATGCGCGCCCGCAAAGTCGTACAGCGAGCCGTATTCCGCCTCAATCCACGCCTTGGTGCGCAGATAGTCGGCGTGCCGTTTCTCAATACGGCCGGCCACGGGCCACAGCCACGGGTCCCGCTCCACGAAAGGCAGCGTATCCTTCATGAATTGTATATATTAGTCCAGTTTGAGCACCGCGAGGAAAGCCGATTGCGGCACCTCCACATTGCCCACCTGACGCATCCGCTTCTTGCCCTCTTTCTGTTTTTCCAACAGCTTGCGCTTACGCGTGATGTCGCCGCCGTAGCACTTGGCCGTCACGTCCTTGCGCACCGCCTTCACGGTCTCCCGCGCGATGATTTTGGCGCCGATGGCCGCCTGAATCGCGATGTCGAACTGTTGGCGCGGAATCAACTCCTTGAGTTTCTCGCACATCCGCCGTCCGAACGCATAGGCGTTGTCGGCGTGAATCAGCGTCGAGAGCGCATCGACCGTATCGCCGTTGAGCAGAATCTCCAACTTGACGAGTTTGGACGGCTTGAAGCCGCTCGGATAGTAGTCGAACGACGCATAGCCGCGCGAGATGCTTTTGAGGCGGTCGTAAAAGTCGAAGACGATTTCCGACAGCGGCATTTCGAAACTCAACTCCGTGCGGTCGGTGGTCAGATATACCTGGTTGAGCAGCGTGCCGCGCTTGTCGATGCAGAGCTTGATAATAGGCCCCACGTAGTCGGCCTTCGTGATAATCTGCGCGTGTATATACGGCTCGTCGATATGGTCCACATAGTTGGGGGCGGGCAGGCCGGACGGGTTGTAGATGTCGAGTACCTCGCCCTTGGTCGTCGTCACCTTATACGGCACGTTGGGCACCGTCGTGATGACGTCCATATTAAACTCACGTTCAAGACGTTCCTG
>CAMXAS010000201.1 GCA_947179195.1 uncultured Bacteroidales bacterium | reverse complement strand
CAATATTACTAACCTTAGTATCGTACAATAATCCGCTTGATGACGATGCGGCCATCGCCCGCGATACGCAGAAAATAGATACCGCTGCGTTCGATGTTGAGCGTCGTGACGCCCGCGCCCAAATTCAGGCTGCGGAACAGCGTGCCGTTGGCCATGAACACTTCTACCGTGGCCGCTACCGGCAACTCTATGCTGAACTCGCCGTCGCTCGGGTTCGGGTAAACGGTTACGCCCGAGAGTTCAACGTCTTCGTTGGCCACCTTAACCGTGTAGGCCGCTTCGGCCACTTCCGATTTGGCGTCGCCCTTGACGGCGATGGCCTTGATGGTCATATTTTCGTTGATTTCGATAGCTCCCTCGTATTCGGTGCTCTTTTCCGTGGGTTCGCTACCATCTACCGTATAATAGATGACAGCGCCTCCGGTAAGGCAGGCAATCGTTACCTTGGTGCCTTTTTCCACTTCGCCGGCGGCAATACTGAATATTGGCTTGTCCACCGTTTCCTTAACCGTGTAGGCCGCGTCGAAATACACCATCTTGCCATCGAAAACACCGCAACGCAGAAAGGGTTTGTCTTTGGTGATGACCGGTGCACCATCCGTCACCATAGCGGCGGTGCTTATGAACGAAGCGTCGGCATCGGCCGCCGCTTTGCCTGCATACACGTTGTAGTATATATTAATTTCACGGTTAGCCGTAACGGTAATGGCCGTGCCGTCTTCAACCTTGCTGCCCGAAGCCGGGTCAAACGTCAACTCAATCTTTTCGGGCTCGTCCGGCGTTTTGTCCTTAACTGTATAGGAAGCGTCGAAATACACCATTTCTCCGCCGTTGAAAACACCGCAACGCAAGAAGGGGTTATCTTTGGTGATGACCGGCATACCGTCATATTCCACGACCTTGCTGTCGAAAACGAACGAAGCGTCGGCATCGGCGGCCGCCTTGTCGGCGTACACGTTGTAGAAGATTTCCACTTCGCTGTTGCTGGCGGTAACGGCGATGGCCGTGCCGTCCTCCACTTCGCTACCCGAGGCCGGGTTGAACGTAAGTGTAATGTCGCTCAGTGTATTAACCGTATAGGTGGCATAGAAAAATTCATAATCGATGGCGGTGGCCCCCGAACGGGCGTAGGCGGCCTTGATGGTGTTCCTGTCCGTGCTCAATACCGGCTTCATCTCCGCGCTGAAGGGGTGCGCCTGGTCTTGATTCCACTCGGTAGCCCTGGCCGCCTCTTCCGATTCAAACATCATGTAGAAGATTTCAACATCCCGTTTAGAGGCCGTGATGTTGACTTCCCGGCCCTCACTCACCACACTGCCCGACTCCGGATAGAACCACAGTTCAATCTTTTCGCCGACAGGATCGCTTTTAACGGTATAGACCGCTTCCGTCACCGCTGACGAAAGGTCGCCCTTGATGGCGATGGCTTTCAGCGTCAAAGCCTCTTTGATGACGATGGCGGTTGTGTAATGCGTACTCGCGGCCGTAGGGGTGGCGCCATCCACCGTATAGTAGATTTCCGCACCGGGGGTTTCGCATTCCAAATACACTGCCGTATTCATAGTCACTTCGCCGCTCGGCACACTGATGGTCGGCGCTTCTACCGTTTCGGGGGTAGGATCATCGGGGCCATCGGCCTTTATGGTATATATAGCCTTCACTATATTAGATGAAAGTTCGCCCTTGATGGAGATGGCTTGCAGTGTCATGTCGCTATTGATGGTTATCGGAGCGCTATATACATTGCTCTTTTCCGTAGGCATTCTGCCGTCCACCGTATAATAAATGGTGGCGCCGGAAGTACCACAAGATAAAGTCACTTGCGTACCCGCCGGCACTGCGCCGCCCGGAACACTGATGGTCGGTTCTTCCGGAGCCGCTTCAACCGAAGACGGGTCGCTCGTTACGGTATATCTGGCCTCCACCAAATCCGAAGTCTTACCGCCTTTTCTCGCTTCCGCATAGTAAACGCCATCGGAAGTAATCTTGATGGGGTTTTTATAAAGAATTGTGGGCGGCGCAGGGTCACCACTGATTCTGCTCCAATAGATTTCGGCGCCTTCGGTCTCGCACGTAAGGGTTATCTCCGTGTTTTTCAATACGATGCCTGTCGATGGGTGGAATACGGGAGGCGCGGGTTTCTCGCCGGGTACATCAATCTGTATCCCTATCACTTCGGGGGTCAACTTGACATTGTTGACCGCTACGGCGGGGTTATTCCCTTTTACCAAGCTACAGGCAATGCGGCAATAATCCTCTTGGGCGGCCGCGATGGCCTTTCCCATGTCGAGCGCCGTACCGCTTTCGGTAATGATTTGTTCCCAGGTTTGGCCTTCAATCGAGAACTGCAGTTTGACCGCGACATCGTTGGCGCCCGTACCCAATGTGGCACCGTTCACGGTGGTAACCGTAAGCACCGGGGCGTCTTCATTAATCATCCAGTCGGTAACATTGACCGACAGCTGTACCGCAGGATTATTATCCATCTCCAGCATGATGCGTTCCATGTCCGAGCCGCCGAGATTTCCGTTGATGGTTTTAAAGGCAATCGCCAAAATGGTAACGTCTTTCGTAACCGTGATGCCTACCGCATCATCGTATTTGAATACATTGGGATCGGTGCCGAACAACGACTGGAGTGGAACCGTTTCGCCATCGGTGCTATAATAGATGTCGGCGCCGCCCGCATGGTCGATGATTTTAACGACGGTATTGGGCGATACCGGCACCCGGCCGAATCAAGGCGCCGGCGGGTTAAACTCAGGGCTTTCACCTACAAGCGCCGTTAAACTCTTTG
>CAMXAS010000200.1 GCA_947179195.1 uncultured Bacteroidales bacterium | reverse complement strand
CTACAGCAGGCGGGCGAGCAGGTCGGTGAGGAAGGCGGCGGAACGGGCCGGGGCGGTCTGCCAAAAGTCGTTGTACTGCGCGAAATGGGCCACGGCGTCGGCGGTAGCGCCCGGCGTGTCGCTCACGATACGGCAGCACAGGAAAGGCACGCCGTAGAGGTAGCAGGTCTGCGCCAACGCGCCGCTCTCCATATCGACGGCCAACGCACCCGGAAAATCGGCGCGGATGGCCTCCACCTCCCCCGCCGTGGTAATGAAGCGGTCGCCACTGCACAGCAGGCCGAAATGCAGGCGGGGCGGTTCCGAGCCGTCAGCAGGGCGGGCGGCCGGAGCGGCCATCAGCCGCTCCAGCGCGGCGACCCAACGGCCGGGCACCGTAAAACAGGCGGGCAAGCCCTGCATCTGCCCCTTCTCGCTGCCCTCGCCGCACCACACGTCGTGGTAGCGGATCTCACGCCCGATGACCATGTCGCCGCGCCGCACCTCCGGTGCCAGGCCGCCCGCCACGCCGGAGTTGATAATGGCGGCGGGACGGTAGGCGTTTATCATCTCCACACAGCCGATGGTGGCCGACACCTTGCCGGGGCCGCTGACGTGCAGCACGATTTCGGCGTTCTGCAAACGCCCGCGGTAGAACGTCAGGTGGCCGCGCTTCTCTTCCTTGACATCGGTCATCGCGCCTTTGATAAGGTCGGCTTCTTTGTCCATGGCCACGATAAGGCCTGTGATTTCTGACATGATTCCAGGGTTTTTAAGGGTTATCAAGACTTTTTTAAGGTTCGTTAAGCGTTAAGGATTACAGCCCCGCCAGGTCATCGTAAAGGCTTTGCAGGTAGGCCTGCCCCGGTAGCAGGTTGGCGCCCCGCCCCGCGCCCTCGTCCACGGCCACCCGCGCCGCCTGAATGTTGTAAATAATGCTGTTTGAGGGTGTTACGAAACCAAACGCATCGGGGCTCGTAAAAAAGGCGAAATGCGGCGCATCGGGGTTCATCAGGTCTTTGCTGAACGTATATTCGCCGTGCGGCAGGCCGAGTTGCGACAGGAGCGTGGCCGCGATATCCTGCTGCGAACCATATATATCAACGCGGCGCGGGGCGCGCACCACGCCGCCCGTGAGGATAAGCGGAATACGGTAGCGTTCAACATCCAGGTTAGAGAGGCTGGGATAGCCGGCCTGATGGTCGGGCACAAGCACCACCAGCGTGTGTTCCCACTGGGGCAGGCGGCGCAGCTGGCGGATAAAGTCGCCCACACAGCTGTCGGTATAGGCAAAGGCGTTGACGGCCGGGTTGTCGAAGCGGTGGTAAGGCACGTCGAAGGGCTCGTGGCTGCTGGAGGTCTGCAACACGCGGAAACGGGGCGCGCGGCCGGGCGTTTGGGCTTCGGTTTCGGCCTCCGCCCTAAGGTCGTCCAACAGGCGTCCAAACACACAATGGTCGAGCACGCCCCACTTGCTTTGCCGCTGCTGAATAAATGGAAATTTGACGTCCGACACGACGTCGGAAAAGCCTGACGAGCGCAGATACGACTGCATATTCGTGAAGTTGACGTCGCCGCCGTAATAATAATACGTCTCGTAGCCCGCGCGCCCCAGGCTGCGGGCAATGGACGGCAAATTCTGCGTTTTGTGCGGGTATTTCATGAGGCTGGTGGTGGGCTGGGCCGGATAGCCGCTCAGAATGGACACTAGCCCTTTATCGGTGCGGGTGCCGTTGGCGTAGAAATGCGTAAAGAGGACGCCCTCTTTGGCGATGCTGTCGAGGTTGACAGCCACGGGCTCGCCGCCAAAACTTTCCATCAGGTGGACGGAAAAACTCTCCAAGATGATAAAGAAGATGTCGGGACGCGGCGCGGCGGATAACGCCCAAAGGGTGTCGGCAGGCGCCACAATTTTTTTGTCGCGCACCGCGGGATCTATAAGCCCCCGCATCCGCCGCGCCGCCTCGTCGGCCGTCATAAAGCGGTACTGCGAATCGAAATTCTTTTGCTTGGAGAACGAGTCCATCAAGCTGAACACGGGGTTGATGGCGGCGTGGTTCAGGCGCTGGTCGGTGCTGAAATAGACGTGCCCCATATTCATGGAGACTACCGTAAAGCCGCCCCGGAGGGGGATAAGGAGCGTGGCCGTGAGCAAAAGCATGACCACCGATGTCAAGAGTGGGCATCGGGAGACGGGCATACGGTTCCATATACACCGGCACAACAGCACCCCGTCAAAGAGGCTGTAAATAAGAGCGGCGTAGGCTAAGAAGCCCGTGAGCCCCAAGACGATGAACCAGCCGCTGACGCTGGCCATGGCGTCCTGCGGCGAGGAGAGGAAGTAGAAAACGGGCGTGGCGTCGAGCCGGAAACCCCAATAGTCGTAGAGCGCAAGATCGACCGTAAAGACAAGCGCGATAAACAGGCTGGCCAATATATAATAGGCCCGGTAGAACCACCTCAGCGCGTCGGCGCGCGTCCAGGCGGAGGCGATGGCCAACAGCCCCGGCACCACCGTGAAATAGGCGGCCACCGATGTGTCTAACACGAACCCGTGCCAGATAACGCGCCACCAGTCGCCGGCGGGAAAATCTGTATATATTGAGTGGTAAAAAAGCATGAACAGCGGCTTCTGCAACACGAACACGCAAAGGAACAGCACATAGGTTTTGACTAATTCCAGAATGTTTTTTTTCATAATCTTATCGCTCATTGAAGTTCGGCTTCGCCTCGACAACGTGAAAACTGCGTTTTCCCGCTGTACTCGGCTTGCACGAACTTTCTTATTCTACATATAATAACAATCCTTTCAGGTATTCGCCTTCGGGGTGGTATATAT
>CAMXAS010000199.1 GCA_947179195.1 uncultured Bacteroidales bacterium | reverse complement strand
GCGGCCGCCGCCCTTGGAGAGCACGGCCTGACGGAAGCGGGCGGCCGTGGCCGCGTCGAACAGGCCGTTTTCCAAAAACAGCCCGAACGCATCGGCATCCAATACCTCCGCCCATTTATAGCCATAGTAGCCGGCCGCATAACCGCCGCCGAAGATATGCGAGAACTGCACGCTCATATTGGTCTTGGGCACGGGCGGGAACAGCGCCAAGTCCGCCACCGCCTTGCGCTCGAACGCGGCCACGGCCTTGACCTCCGCCGGTGCCGCCAACGTGTGCCAAGCCATATCCAGCGTGGCGAACGACAGCTGACGCGCCGCATTGTAGCCGGCCATGAAACGCCGCGCCGCCCGCAGGCGTTCGACCGTCTTGGCCGGGATGGGCTTGCCCGTGGCCTCGTGCCGCGCGAACAAATCCAAGAACGGCTTTTCAAACGCCCAGTTCTCCATCAACTGCGAGGGCAACTCCACGAAGTCGCGCGGCACATGCGTGCCGGACAGCCCGCCGTAGCGGCAGTCGCTCAACAGCGCGTGCAGGCCGTGGCCGAACTCGTGCAGGAACGTCTGCAACTGCGAGAACGTCAACAGGCTGTCGCCTTCCGGGCGCGGCGGCTCGAAATTGAACACCAACTGGACGAGCGGGCGCACCTCTTTCCGTCCGACAGGGCGCGACTGCCCGCGGAACGTCGTCATCCAGGCGCCGCCCTGCTTGGAAGGCCGCGCGTAAAAATCCATATACAGCAACCCCATGAAACGCGCCCCGTCGGACACCGCATAGACTTCTACGTCGGGGTGATACAGCGGCACAGCCGTCACGCGCGCGAAGCGCAGACCGTAGAGTTTCCCCGCCAGCGCGAACACGCCGCCGCGCACGGCCTGCAACGGGAAATAGCGCCGCAATTTTTCCTCTTCTATATTATAATGTAGCTTACGCCATTTTTCGGCATAAAAGGCTACATCCCAGGCCTGCAACGGCCCGGTCAGCCCGTCCTGCCGCGCGAAGGCCTCCAAGTCCGCCAACTCTCGCCGCGCGGCCGGCAAGGCCGCCTGTATCAGCGTATCCAAGAAGCCGTGTACGCGCGCGGGCGTGCCGGCCATGCGGTGCTCCAACGCATAATCGGCATAGGTCGCATAGCCCAACAGACGCGCCAACTCGGCCCGTAGGGCGACTATCCGCCGCACGACCGCCTCGTTGTTGCAGTCGTTCGGCTGAAAGGCCACCCGCTGCCGCGCCTCGTACATCCGGCGGCGCAAGTCACGGCAGACCGCCTGCTTCATCAGCGGGAAATAACAGGGCTCGCTCAGGTCGAACAGCCAGCCGGCCTTGCCCTGCCGCTCCGCCTTGCGGCGCGCGGCGTCCAACAGCCCTTGCGACAGCCCTTCCGTCTCGGCCCCGTCGGTCGTCACATAGGCATAGGTGGCCTTGTCTTTCAACACATGAAGACCGAACCGTTGCCCGAGCTCGGCCAACTCCTCGCTCAACGCGCGGTAGGTCTTGCGGTCGGCATCCGACAGCAAGGCCCCGTTGCGCACGAACGCATGGTAGGTCTTGTCCAACAGCTGCCAAGCCTCCTCATCCAAACCGGCCGCCGCGCCCCGGTCGGCCACCGCCGCATCGTAAACGCGCTTCAAGCGCGCGAACAGGGTCTTGTCTAACGTCATATCGTTTTCGTAGCGCGTCAACATCGACAGCACCTGTTCCGAAATCCGCTCCAAAGCCTCCGTGTGGTCGGTCTCCAAGAGGTTGAAAAACACGTCGCACACGCGGTCCAACAACTGCCCCACCGTATCCAAGGGCGCCACCGTATTCCAAAACGTCGGCTCGGCCTTATCCTCCCTAATCCGCACGATGTCGGCCCGCGCCGACACAATGGCCTGTTCGAAGGCCGGCAGGTAGTCGGCGTCTTTGATTCGATGGAAAGGCGGCGCGCCATAGGGCGTGCGCCATGCTTGCAACAGGATATTGGCTTGAGGCTTCTTTTTCATGGCATTCGGGTTTTAGGGGCGGCCACGCGGCCTACCCGTCACACAAATTTAGGCATTTCAATACAAGTATCACAGGTTTTCCGTATATTTGTATGGTATTTAATCCGTAGCATCATGGCAAACTATCGACAATCTTGCAAATGGAGCAGTTTTACCATCGCCGTGACGGTGCTCGTGATTGGCATCGTAGGACTGTTGGGATGCTTCAATTCGCCGAGGGAACGCGACGTGTGGATTCACTTCCTCGTGCGCTTCCTGTTGCCCGTTTTAGTAATTTGCGGCATCTATTACAGCCCGCTGTTCATAGAGGTCAACCATACGCACCTCTATATCACGCGCCTGCTGCGCAAGAAAGCCATCGCGCTTTCGGACATCGAGTCGGTGACGCGCTACGAACGCACGATGAATTTCGTCCGCTATTGCGGCGGAGGCGGCTTCTTCGGCTTTTGGGGCTGGTACCATAACCAGGAACTCGGTAAGTTCTTCGTCTATGCCACCCGGCTCGACCAACTGGTCTTAGTCAAGCTCAAATCCGGCCGTAAGTACGTGCTCTCGTGCGAGAACGCGGACAAGATGGCCGACGCCATCAACCATTATCTGCAACAAGTCAAAAACCAAGCCTTATGAAAAAGTATGTCTGCGTCGTATGCGGCTACGTGTACGACCCCGCCGCCGGCGACCCCGACTCGGGTATCGCGCCCGGCACCCCGTTTGAATCCCTGCCCGACGATTGGATTTGCCCGCTCTGCGGTGTGGGGAAAGACCAGTTCGAGGTGCAGGAATAAGGGGGTGCCCCCTTACCTACCCCTTGGGGTAAAGAAAAAGCGCATGGTTTGACCATGCGCTTTTTT
>CAMXAS010000198.1 GCA_947179195.1 uncultured Bacteroidales bacterium | reverse complement strand
ACGCTCGGACTGGCCGGCTCCGCCTGGCTTGGCGCGGCCCTGCTGCTGGCCCTCGTCGCCCTCGTCAGCCGCCGCGTCAAAGACATCATGGTCATCCTCATCCTCGGCATGATGCTCTCGTCGGGCATCGGCGCCGTGGTGCAAATCCTGCAATACCTCAGCCACGAGAACGCGTTGAAGAGTTTTGTCATCTGGACGATGGGCTCGCTCGGCGACGTGACGGTACCCCAACTGTGGCTGCTGATACCGGCCGTATTGATCGGGCTCGCCCTGGCCGTGGCCGCCGTCAAGCCGCTCAATATGCTGTTGCTTGGCGAGGACTACGCGCGCACGATGGGCCTGAACGTCCGCCGCTCACGCCGGCTCATCTTTCTCTCGACCGTCTTTTTGGCCGGCACCGTAACGGCTTTCTGCGGCCCCATCGGCTTTATCGGCTTGGCCGTGCCGCACGTGGCGCGTATGCTGTTCCGCGAGGCCGACCACCGCATCCTGATTCCCGGCGCCGCCCTGTGCGGGGCGGTCGTGCTGCTGCTCTGCGACATCATCTCCAAGGGGCTGACGCTTCCCATCAACAGCATCACGGCGCTTTTGGGCATCCCGATGGTGATTTGGGTCGTTATCCGTCATAAAAACATTGTCTGAATCATGATCCGCCTCGAAAACCTCCGCTTGGGCTACGGCCAACGCCTTCTGTTGGACGACGCTTCGGCCACCTTACAGGCCGGCTCGCTGACGGCGCTCCTGGGGCGCAACGGCTCGGGCAAGTCCACGTTGCTCCGCGCGCTCATCGGCCAAGAGAAGCCGCAAGGGGGGCGCATCCGGCTCAACGGACAGCCATTGTCGGAAATAAGCCCGGAACGGCTCGCCCGCACCGTCGCGTTCGTCAACACCGCGCGCGTACGCGTCGCCGACCTGCGCTGCAAGGATGTCGTGGCCTTGGGACGCGCGCCCTACACGAACTGGATTGGCCGGATGCAGGCGCAGGACGAAGCCGCCGTGCGTGAGGCCCTGGCGATGACGGGCATGGCCGCCTACGCAGACCGCACGATGGACAAGATGTCGGACGGCGAATGCCAGCGCATCATGATTGCCCGCGCGCTGGCGCAACAGACGCCGATTATCCTGTTGGACGAGCCCACCTCCTTCCTCGACCTGCCCAACCGCTACGAATTGGGGCGGCTGTTGGCGCAATTGGCGCACGAACAAAACAAGTGTATTTTCTTTTCGACGCACGAACTGGATATCGCGCTCGCGCTCTGCGACGCCGTCGCGCTCATAGACGGACAGCATCTGCACCACCGGCCGGCGGCCGAGTTGCCGGAGAGCGGCCTATTGGAAAAAGTCTTCGGCGACAGCCTGCGCCTGAGCGGCATCTACTCCAACCTCCGATAATAGACGAAATCTTCCGGCACGAGTTCCGGATGCAGGATTTTAATCCAGTCGCGCAGCACCCAATCGGGATGCATGATACCCGACTCCCAATAGTCGTTGCCGCCGGCCGCGTTCAAACGCCGGTCATCGGCATACACGCGGCCCGCACGGACGCAGTTCACGGCGGCCGTATTCGGCAGACGCCGCCGCAAGTCGGCCATATCCGCCAACCCGTTCACGTTGCACCACACATCGGCTTCGGCCAGTAGCCGCATCGCCGTCTCCATATCGACCGGCTCCGAGCGCGTACCGCGGTTGCGTTCATACAGGTAACGGCCGCCGGCATCCCGAATCAGCCGCACGACATAGCTGCCGTCGGCCGGCATAAACCAACTGTCGCCATAGGGCGCGTTCAGCATGACGGCGGGGCGGTCTTCCACACTATCGACAAGCGATTGCAAGGCTTCGTAGCGCGGCACCAATGCGTTGAACACCGCCTCGCCCGCCGCCCGTTCGTCCAAGATTTCGGCCACGGGCACCAGCCATTCGGCCTTGCCGAGCGGGTTTTCCTCCAAGTAGTCACCCATATAGACGAACGGGATGCCGAGTTCCCGCAACTTGGCCTCCATCGCGCTCAGGCCGTTCAGCCCGTAGAGCAACACCAAATCCGGCGCCACGGCCACGAGTGTCTCGTAATCGATATTGCCCTCATAGCCCACCTCGGCGATGGCCGCGCCGCGCGCCGCCACACTGTCGTTGGAGACATAAGTCCGGCACGAGAGGCCGACGATACGCCAGACGGCCTTCAATTCCGACAGCATCGCCACATAAGACGACGACATACAGACAATGCGCCGCGCACCGGCCTTGACCGTCTGTCCCTTGAAGCCGGCGGGCGTCGGCTCGCCGCCGCGCGCGATGAACAGGGCCGTTTCCTCGCCTTCCGCGCCCTGCCAAGGCCGTTTCGTCTTCAATATCGTGCTTTGTCCGGAGGCCGTGCCCACAATCTCGAAGCCGACGGCATAGGCCGGTTCATACACCACGCGCGTAAAATCCCGCAAGTCCGCGTTGCCGCGCGGACGGCACGCGCCCAAGACGCACATCAGCCCTAAAACCATCGGCCATACGGCCATCCATCTTATATATTTTCCGTTATCTTTCATCGTATCCATGCTTTCGGCAAATTTACGAAATCGGGGGAAATATCGTATCTTTATGCCCTAAGAACGCTTATTTTATATTTCAACATGGATAAGATATTCAATGAATTGAACGTCGCCATCACCGTTTGTGACGAAAAAGGCGAAATCCTCGAGATGAACGAGGCTTCCGAAAAAGTAAACCTCAAACCCGGTATGCCGGGCCTCATCGGCAAGAACGTGCTGGACTGCCATCCGGAACCGGCCAAGAGCAAACTGGCCGGGATGCTGAAAGAGCCGCAGACCAACGCATACACGATTGAGAAAAACGGGGTCAAGAAACTGAT
>CAMXAS010000197.1 GCA_947179195.1 uncultured Bacteroidales bacterium | reverse complement strand
TATCGGCTGTGTATGCCGGCGGCGAATCGAAGATGAGCGATGTAGCGGAAGCGGAAATCGTAGTCGGTATAGCGTGCTACAAGCCGCACAACCTCACGGCCCGCAACGTGCGCAACGAAGAAATCGTGCTCTCGTGGCAGAATCCTTCGGATGTGGGCAGCACCCCTACCGCTTTGACCTGGAGCAACGGCCATGTCTATGACTACATCAACATGGCGGACAACAGCGTTGTTATCGGCGCTTCCCAATGGACGCCGGAGGAACTGGCCGACTACCGCGATATGCGGATTTCAGCCGTGACCTTCGTGCCGATGACCTCCGACTATTTCGACATTCCCAGCAACGGGAAATATACGCTCTATATCTGGGAAGACGGCACCTTGAAGTACAAACAGACAGCGACCAACGGCTTCAAGCGCGCCGAACCTTACACGATGGCGTTGGATCAGCCCTACACGATTAACGACCGCAAGACCATGCGCGTGGGTATCGAAGCGTCGGGTTGCTTCGGCATCGCTTTGGGTCTGGACGATGGCCCGGCCAAAGTAGGCAAGGGCGACTGGATATATAACGAAAACCTCGGCGGTTGGATAACGTTGCATGCCGCGGGTTCCGCGGACGGCAACTTCATCATCTCGCTGGACCTGTTGCCCAAGGCGCAACCCGAAACGAACACGGCCAAGAGCTATAACGTGTTCCGCAACGGAGAGCAAATCAACACGACGCCCGTAACCGCAACGACCTTCACCGACAAACCGACCGCGGGCAACTATATCTACACGGTAACGGCCGTACACGACAACTGCGAATCGTATGCGTCCAACGCGGCCAAAGGCCGTATCGTGGATTTGAAGGCGCACGACGCACCCGAAGATCTGACCGCCAGCGTAAAGCTGAACCGGGAGGTCCGTCTGAATTGGAACAACCCGAACTACAAGCTGAGCGGCGAGACCAAAGCGGGCTATGCGCCTTTCTCCTATGTAACCGACATGACACTGAACAATTCGGGTGAAGCGACGGTTGTAACGGACGGCCAATACATATATACATCCTTCTACAACCGGGCCGGCGAATTCAATAAATACGACATGAACGGCACCTTCATCGAATCCTTCAACATAGCAGGTATCTCACAGATGCTTGACATGACGTGGGACGGCCAGTATTTCTACGGTGGCAAGGGTACAACCGAACTCTATTGCCTGGACTTCGAAAACCGCACGCTGGTCAAGAAGATGAACGTGACGGATGCGGTACGGCACTGCACGTACATTCCGGAACTGGACAACGGCCGCGGTGGCTTTGAAATCGGTGACTGGACAACGTCGTACTTCGTTTCCAAGGAAGGTCTCTACCTGAATACAGGCTACCAAAGCCCGGTAGGTGCGTTCGGCTCGGCTTACCACGACGGCAAACTCTACTACTTCCAGCAACACTCCGGTGCGTTGTGCGAACTGCTCGAAGTCGATTTCGCCACGCTGGAAGCCACGGGCAACCGTGCCGACCTTGACCGCTACAGCCAATATAAAGTAAGCGATGAAGCCCGGGCCGGCGGCTTGGGTCTGTTTACGTCGCTGAGCGGCGAGGCCATATTGTTGGCCGACATCCAGAACGGCGACCTCTCCAACCAATTGGTTTGGGTGGAAATAACGCCGAACGAATTCGTGACCGGTTTCAACCTTTACCGCGACAACAAGAAGGTAAACAGCGAACCGCTTACCGACCGCGAATACAACGATGTATTGACTACGCCGGGTACTTACGCCTATACGGTGTCCGCCATCTTCCTTGACGGTGTGGAAGGCGATAAGACCGCGCCCGTCAACGTCAAGATTGTGGAACCGAAACATTGCGAAGCACCGGCCAACGTCAAGGCCGTGGTAGTGGATAGGGACGTGCGTCTGCAATGGACCGTCGCCCTCGAAGACGAAGTGGCGAAAGACGACATCGAGTCTTACACCAACCTCGCGAAGCCCTTCGGCAACTACATCACGATTGATGCCGACAACAAACCGACCTACGTACCCGCCGACTGGACGTTCAACGGTGCGGGCCAAGCCTCCTCGTTCCTCGTACTGGATCAGCGCGCGTTGACGCCGGCTCAGAGAAACTTGGCGTTCTCCGGCAACAAAGTCATAGCGGTATTCGGTGCCGCACCGGTTCAGGGTATAGATGTATCCTATGCCCACGACTGGCTGATTATGCCGGCCGCCACGCAAACCGGCGGCGAAGCGCAATGGATTTCGTTCATGGCGCGTAGTTTGGATTTCGACAGCAAAGAAGCGTTCCGCGTGGCCTACAGCATGACCGACGCCGACACGATGGACTTTGTCCGCGTATCGCAGAAAAGCACTTATATCAACGGTATGTGGTCGCGCTATACGTTCAACCTGCCGGCCAATATCAAATACGTGGCCATCGAATATACGTCGGCCAACGGCAAGGCGCTGTTGATTGACGACATTTCGGTAGGCTCGGGCGCTTGTGTGTTTGAAGTGGACGAAAGCATCGACGCTTCGGAAACCTTTGTCGAAAAGGTAGCCGGCTATACCGTTCTCCGTGACGGCACGCCGCTGATGACCAATCCTGTTCACGCCAACACCTATTTCGACGGTAACCTGCCGAACGGTACGTATCACTATACGGTTAAAGCTACGTACAACACGTCGTGCGTAAGTCCGGCAAGCGAACCGATAGCGGTTAAGGTGGATTTCCAAGCGCCGCATAACGCGCCCACCAACCTTGCGGGTAAGCAGAGAAAACGCGGCGATGTTTATACCGATACGGTTGATTTGAGTTGGGCTGCGCCGCAACCCGTTGCCGACAAATCGCTTTCCTATGTAATGTCCGGCTTGGAAG
>CAMXAS010000196.1 GCA_947179195.1 uncultured Bacteroidales bacterium | reverse complement strand
TTAAAAAGTCGGAAAAAGTGACGATAGAAGTTTTAAAATCGAAGATTCACAGAGTGGCGGTGACGCAGGCCGATTTGAATTATATCGGCAGCATCACGATAGACGAGGCCCTGATGGAGGCCGCCGGCCTGTTGGAAAACGAGCGCGTTTACATTTACGATATCAACAACGGGGAACGTTTCGACACCTATGTCATCAAAGGCGGACGCAACAGCGGCGTCATCGGCCTCAACGGGGCGGCCGCCCGCAAAGTGGCCGTGGGCGACCTGGTCATCATCGTGGCCTACGCGCAAATGACGCCCGACGAGGCGGCGCAGTTCAAGCCGCGGATTGTGTTCCCCAAGAACAACAAGTTGGCTTAAAGGCGGTTACGCATTTGGCGTTTCCGCATAGGCGCGTGTCCCTACGCGCTTTTTTTTCTGAATTTCTGAAGGAGGCTATATGGCATTATTGGATAAGTTGAACGATCGTCAGCGGCAGGCGGCGGAATGCACCGAAGGGCCGGTCATGATTATCGCGGGGGCGGGCAGCGGCAAGACGCGCACGCTCATGTACCGCATCGCCCACCTGTTGGAACTCGGCAACGACCCGTTCCGCATCATGGCGTTGACGTTCACGAACAAGGCCGCCGAGGAGATGAAAGACCGCATCGCCGACCTGATCGGCCCCTCCGCGCGCAGCCTTTGGATGGGCACGTTCCACTCCATTTTCTGCCGTATCCTGCGCGCCCATGCCGAACGGCTCGGCTACGAAAAGACGTTTTCGATTTACGACACCGAAGACAGCCGTAACCTCCTCAAAAACATTGCCAAAGAGAAAAGCCTCGACCCCAAGCTCTACAACCCCAAGATGGTGGGGGCGCGCATCTCCATGGCCAAGAGCGCGCTCGTGGGCCCCGCCGACTACGCCCGCAACGCCGCCCTGCTGGAGGAAGACCGCATGATGCAGCGGCCGCAAATCGCCGAACTCTATACCGAATACCAAAACCGTCTGTTCCATGCCGGCGCCATGGACTTCGACGACCTGCTGTTCCAGACCAACATCCTGTTGCGCGACCATCCCGACGTGCTGGCCAAATACCAGGAGCATTTCCGCTATATCATGGTGGACGAGTATCAGGATACGAACTTCGCGCAATACCTGATTGTCAAGAAACTGGCGGCCAAGCACCGCAATATCTGCGTGGTGGGCGACGATTCGCAGAGCATCTATTCGTTCCGCGGCGCCAACATACAGAATATATTGAGCTTCAAGGCCGACTATCCGGAGGCCAACACCATCGCGCTGGAGCAGAACTACCGCTCCACGGGCACCATCGTCAAGCTGTCGAACGTGCTCATAGAGAACAACAAAGGCCGCATCCCCAAAACCATCTGGACGCAGAACGACGAGGGCTGTTTGGTTAAGCTCTTGGCCGCCCCCACCGACGAGGAGGAAGGCCGCATGGTGGCCCAGCAGATTTTCGAGACCGAGATGAACGAGCGCGTCCACCACAAGGACTTCGCCATCCTCTACCGCACCAACAACCAAAGCAAGGCCATGGAAGACGCGCTGCGCCGCATCAATATCCCGTACCGTATATATGGCGGCCATAGCTTCTACCAGCGCAAGGAAATCAAAGACATGGTGGCCTACTTCCGTTGGGTGGCCAACCCGCGCGACGAAGCCTGCCTGTTGCGCTGCATCAACCTGCCCGCGCGCGGCATCGGCGACACGACCATCGACCGCCTGCGGATATTGGCCTCGGCCAAGGGCTGTGCGCTGTTCGACGCCATCGCGCTGTTGAACGACCCCGCCGTGAGCGCCGAAGCGGGCTTGAACGGGGCGGCCGTCACGCGGCTGTCGCGCGTGCGCGACATGATTCTGAGCCACAATATCCGTTTGGCCGACACCGACGCCTACACGCTGGCGGTTGATATTTGGAAACACTGCGGCATCGAGCAGGAATACAAGCAGGAGAACACCATCGAGAGCGAGGCGCGCTTGCGCAACGTGGAGGAATTGCTCAACGCCGTGCAGGAGTTCGTGGAGCGCGACCACTTCGAGGTGGACGAGGAAACGGGCGAGATGCTGCCCTACGAAGGCGTCGTGACCTTAGACCGCTTCTTGCAGGAAATCGCGCTCTTGACCGATATGGACGAGAAGAAAGACGATGACGAACACGGGGGCGACGTGGTGACGCTGATGACCATCCACGCGGCCAAGGGCTTGGAATACCCCTACGTGTTCGTGGTGGGTTGCGAGGAAGATTTGTTCCCGTCCGAAATGAGTTCCGCCACGCAGGAGGACTTGGAGGAGGAACGCCGTCTGTTTTACGTGGCCGTCACGCGCAGCGAACGGCAGCTGTTCCTCAGTTTCGCGCGCAAGCGGATGCGCTGGGGGCAGCGCAACGACACCAAGCCCAGCCGTTTCCTTTCGGAAATCGAGCGGTCGGGCTGCTTCGAGAACCCGCAGGTGTTGAAGGCGCCGGCCGCCGTGTTCATCGACGACGATGAGGAGCGCGGCGCGTGGGGCGGCTTCGGCAGTTTCGGAGGCCGGAGCGGCGGGCGCGGCGACTATGGCCGCGGCGAGGGTCGGGGCGGCAACCGCTATGGCGGTGCGGCATCCCGTGGTGGCGGCAATGCCGGCGGCAGTGTGCGGCGTGCGGAGCCGGCCTCGGCGCCCATCCGTCCCGTAGAACCCCGCAAACTCAAGAAAATCAGCGTTGCGCCCAGCGGCAGTGTGCAGGGCCCAAGCCCCGCCGCGCCCGCCAACGGCGCACAGCCCCAAAGCGGCGGCTATGCGGCCGGCCAGCGCGTGGCCCACGCCAAGTTCGGCCTCGGCACGCTCGTCGAAATCCAAGGCGCGGGCAGCGACCAGCGGCTCATCGTGCAGTTCGACAGCCTCCCGCAGCCCAAAACCCTGCTCACCGCCTTCGCCAAACTGCAGATAGT
>CAMXAS010000195.1 GCA_947179195.1 uncultured Bacteroidales bacterium | reverse complement strand
CGTAGAATCAAAGGCATAGTGTTACGGATGGGGCTCTTGCTGAGCCTGACGGGGACGGTGCAGGCCGTCTTCGCCCAAAAGGACGCGGTGGTGTTCTCGCAGCAGATGTTCAGTTCCGTCAACTTCAATCCGGCGGCCATCCGGACCGAAAACCAGGTGCAGGCCACATTGTTCGGCCGTCACCAGTGGTTGGGGTTCCAAGGGGCGCCCGCTTCGGTGATGCTGAACCTGCAGGGGTATGTCGGTGAAATCAAGTCGGGCTTTAGCGCCAGCATTATCGGCGACCGGTTCGGCCATAGCCATACGCTCGACTTCAAGGCCGGCTATTCCTACCATTTCAAGTTGGGCGGCCGCAATACGTTGCAACTCGGCTTGTCGGCGGGCTTCATGTACAAGAATTTCCGCGGATCCGACGTGATTTTGGATCAGAACGGCGACCCGATTATCGATATGGAGGACCACAGCGACATCAAGCCCGATGTGGATTTCGGGCTCGTGTTCTCGTCGGGCGACTTCATGATAGGGGCTTCGGCCACGCACCTCGCGTCGTTCGCCTATTCGAAAGACGATTATTTCCGGCCGGATATGGGGCTTTACCTGTTCGCTACCTATGATGGCCGGATTAGCGACAAATTTATGTTGCAGCCTTATGTGCGGGCCATGTATGTCAACAACGCGCTCAAATTCGAGGTGGATCTCCGTGCCGAAATCCTGCGTTGGTTCTATATCGGCGCCGGCTACCGCTACAACGAAGCGGTGATGGCGATGGCGGGCATCACGATTTACGGCAAGGTGGCCATCGGCTATTGCTACGACATCGGCATGGGGAAAATCAAGAATTACCAGTCCGGTTCGCACGAAATCATGATTAGCCTGCGTCTGCCCACCAACAGCCGTATCGGTGACGTAACGCGCGATACGCCGCGTTATTTCGGCGGGGAGGATTTGGAATCATTGGAAGTAGGATACTAAATTGGGATAAAAAACGTACATTTGTAACGTTTAACAGCATAAAAGGATATACGGTTATGGCAAAGAACGAAGAGGAAATCAACAGCACGGCGGTCAATATCATCAGCACGGGCACGGCGTTCGAAGGTAAGTTCAAGAGCACGGGCAGCCTGCGCATAGACGGTTCGTTCAAGGGCGAATTGGAAGTGGGCAGCAAACTCGTCATCGGCGTGCACGGCAAGGTGGAAGGGCAGGTGATTTGCCGTTCGGCCGAAGTGGAAGGCCAGATGGAAGTGTCGAGCCTTTCGGTGTCGGAAGGGTTGAGCCTCAAGGCTTCGGCGGTTGTCAAGGGCGATGTTTCGGCCGACAAGCTCATGATAGAGCAGGGCGCGGTGCTCATCGGCCACTGCCAGATGCCGGACCGAAGCGAAAGACGTGCGGCTGAATAGGCTTCAACGGAAAGAAAATTAAAGTAAATCTATGCAGATATGAAAACGACGGTTTTTACAGACCTCCACATCAAGCTGGGGGCGAAAATGGAACCTTTCGCCGGTTATAATATGCCGGTTCAGTACGAAGGTATTATTGTGGAACACAATAACGTGCGCCAGAAAGTGGGCGTTTTCGACGTTTCCCACATGGGCGAATTTTACGTGCGTGGCCCCAAGGCGTTCGCGTTGGTTCAGAAACTGACGACGAACAACGTGGCCGCTTTGACCGACGGCAAGGTGCAATATACGACGATGCCGAACGGCAAGGGCGGTATCGTGGACGATATGTTGGTTTACCGCATCAGCGAACAGGAATACCTGTTGGTGCCGAACGCGGCCAACATCGACAAAGACTGGGCCTGGGCTTCTTCCCATGCGCGCGAGATGGGCATGGAAGTGGGCAAGGAACTTTACAACGCTTCCGACGAGACGTCGCAGTTGGCCGTTCAGGGCCCGTTGGCGCTGAAAGCCATGCAGAAACTCACCGACACGCCGATTGAAGACATGGAATACTACACGTTCAAGAAGCTGACGTTCGCCGGCGTCGAGAACGTGATTCTCTCCACCACGGGCTACACGGGTGCGGGCGGCTGCGAGATTTATTTCCCGAACGCCGCGGGTCTGAAGATTTGGGAAGCGGTGTTCGAAGCCGGCAAGGAATTCGGCATCATGCCCTGCGGTTTGGGCTGCCGCGACACGTTGCGCCTCGAAATGGGCTTCTGCCTCTACGGCCACGAAATCACCGACGAGACATCGCCGCTCGAAGCCGGTTTGGGCTGGATTACGAAGTTTGTCGATGGCAACGATTTCATTGACCGCGCATATATGGAAAAACTGAAGGCCGAAGGTCTGAAACGCAAACTCGTGGGCTTTGAAATGATTGACCGCGGTATTCCGCGTCCGGGCTACGAAATCTGCGACGCCGAAGGCCATGTGCTCGGCCACGTCTGCTCCGGTGCGCCGTCGCCGTCCACGGGCAAGAACATCGGTACGGGCTACGTGCCCACGGCTTTCTCCAAGGCCGATTCCGAAATCTACGTCAAGGTGCGCGAAAAACTGCTGAAGGCGCAGGTAGTGAAATTCCCGTTCTACAAGGGATAATTTGTAGGTTTTTTATGGCTATTGGGCGGCCCGTCATTATGGCGGGTCGCTTTTTTTTGTGCCCTGCCGGTTTAGAGCGGGAGCTCCGTGAGCGGCGCGTTGGCGGGGTGCAGGCGCGTGTGGAGGCCGAGCGCGGCGGCTGCGGCGATGTTCTCCGCGCGGTCATCTACAAACAGCGTCTCGCCGGCGCAGAGTTGCGCGTCTTGTAGCACGCGGGTATATATTTCCGGCTGGGGCTTGCGCAGGTGCAGTTCGTGCGACAGATAGGCTTTCTCGAAGTGCTGTAAAAACGGCTTGCGGTCGGGGAAGCGGCGTTGGAAGTCCTGTTCCACGCAGCGGATGTGCAGCGCGTTCGTGTTGCTGAGCAGGAAGATGCGGTAGCCGGCGCCGA
>CAMXAS010000194.1 GCA_947179195.1 uncultured Bacteroidales bacterium | reverse complement strand
GCGGTCGCTTAAATACAGAAAATCATGAAGTTTGAATATATCAACGGGCAGAATTTCTACTATATGTTTTTGGCGGGGGCCAAAGGCATCATAGAGAATTACGCTTACCTTAACAAAATCAATGTGTTTCCTGTGCCTGACGGGGACACGGGCTCGAACATGGCCTCCACGGTGCAGTCGATTATCGATGCCGTCAAGCCGTCCAAGAAACTGAACAAGACGTTGGCCGACATGGCCGATGCGGCTTTGGTGGGGGCGCGCGGCAATTCGGGTATCATCGTCGCGCAGTTCGTGCAGGGGCTCAGTCTGGAACTCCAAAAGCACGCCAAGGTCAATGTACGGGATTTCGTGCGTTGTGCGGCGGGGGCCGTCCGCTTTACGTACGCCGCGCTGTCGCATCCCGTGGAGGGCACGATTCTGTCGGTGCTCAAAGCCTGGACCGACGAACTGCAACGCCTGCTGGATGCCGATACCACTGATTTCGTTACGCTTATCAGCGCACCCTATCAAAAGGTCTTGGAGGCTGTGGAAGCCACGCGCAACCGGCACAAGGGCGGCGCGGGCCTCGTGGACGCCGGGGCGCAGGGCTTCGCGTTCTTCGCCAAGGGAATGATTGATTTCGCGCTCCATGCCGACATGAAGGGGTTGGTCGGCGCGCGGCAGGCCGTGTTGCCGGAGTTGAACGTAACCGACGACGAGGATGCCGTCATGACGTTCCGCTATTGTACGGAAGCCTTGGCTTCGGGCGAGAACATCGACAAGGAGGCGCTCAAACACGACCTGGAGGGCCTGGGCGACAGCGTGGTGGTGGCCGGCAACAGCAACAAGGTGCGGATGCACGTCCATACCGACACGCCGGAGGCCGCCGTGCGTAAACTGAGCGAACGCGCGCACATCCTGACCAGCAAGGTGGACGATATGGCGTTTCAGGTTGAAATCAAGGCGCATCGCCGCCACGACATCGCCGTGCTCGTCGATAGCGCGTCGGACTTGGATGCCGAAATCCGTTTCAAGCATCAGATTCACCATGTGCCGTTGCAGGTACAGCTCGCCGACAGCCTTTTCCTCGACGGGGTGACGCTCAAACACGATGATTTCTACGCCTATCTGGCTACGAAACAGCCCTATCCCAAGACCTCGTTGCCGGCGCTTAAGAACATCTACAACAAACTGTCGTATATCGCCACCTATTATAAGGCCGTCATCGTGCTCAACCTCTCGTCGGGGGTGAGCGGCACGCATCAGGCGTTCGTCGATATGGCCAAGAAGGTGCAGATGCAGACGGGCGTGCCCATCGCCGTGTTCGACACCAAGACGCTGGCGGGCGCGCAGGGGCTTTTGGCCCTGCGTGTGACGGAGGCCTTGGACAAGGGCTTCAGCTTCGAGGACTTGAAGCGGCTCATCCCGCTTTGGTGCGCGCAGTCGAACGTGTATGCCATGACCAAGACCGTCCGCTATTTCATCAAGGGCGGGCGTATCAGCCGCATGAAAGGCTGGCTGGCCACGTTCCTCGGCTTGGCGCCCGTGGTGACGCCCGACCGCAACGGCAAGGGCAGCGTGCTGTTCACGGCCGCCAGTCAGGGCAAGGGCGTGGAGCGGGTCATGAAAATAGTGGAAAATAAACTCAAAACCGGTCGTCTGCACGCCTATGCCGTGGAATACACCGACCAATCCGCCCGCCCGGTGGCCGAGGCCTTGGTGCCGCGCCTTAAAGCGTTGACGGGCAAGGAGCCGGCTTTCATCGGGCAGGTGACGCCCGTGGTGGGCAGCAGTGCCGGCATCGGCACCGTCGCGTTGTCAACGTTGATGGAATAGAAGGGGAGCGGGTTCGCGGGCTACTCCAACACGACGTTGGCCGTGCGGAAGAAAATGCCGCAGTCGAGCGGGAAAGAGACGTGCGCTACGTAAAAGAGATCGTAGCGGATACGCTGGCCGAAGTCAATGGCGTTGCGGCCATGGATTTGCGCCAGACCGGTCAGGCCGGGGCGGATGCTGTGGCGGATGGCCAACTGCTCGGGCGTGCCGTAACGCGCGCAGTCTTCGGGCGTGAACGGCCGCGGCCCTACGAGCGACATATCGCCCTTGAGTACGTTAATCAACTGGGGCAGTTCGTCCAAAGAGGTTCTTCTGAGAAATTGACCGAAAGCGGTGGCGCGGTCTTCGTCGGGCAGGAGCTGTCCGTCGCCGTCCGTCTCGTTCGACATCGTGCGGAGCTTGATGATTTTGAAAGGCCGGTTGCGGTAACCGAGGCGCGTTTGGATGAAAAAGACGCGGAAAGAACGCTGCACGCAGCAGGACACCAGCATCGTGAGCAGGATGATGGGCGTGCATGGCACGAGCAGCAGACCTGCGCATACGATGTCGAGGAATCGCTTGATTTTGGGCGCGTACATGGGCGTGTGGTTACAAACGTCGGGGCTAAAAACTCACAAAGGTAATAAATAAAATTAAAACTTGAACCGGATTTGCGCTTTGATTTCGGGTTGAAGACCGCCGGGGCTTTCGTTGAGGCCGCTGCCGGACGTAAACCGGTGGTCGTACAGCGTATGGGCGTAGCGGGCTTCCAGCGTCATGAAGCGGAACGGCTTGTAGCGTAGGAATATATAAAACCGTTGGCCGCGGCCGCCGTAAGACGGAAACGCGGCGTTGTAGAGCAGGTCGGATTCGTAGGCGTAAAAGCGTTCGCCGGACGGGGCGGTCTGAAACAGCGCGAAACGGGCGTTGCAGCTGAACTTGCCGTTGGGCGACCGGTAGCCGAAGTCCTGATACAGCAGGTAGTCGGTCTCGGCGGCGGGGTGCAGTTCCAGGCGGCTGCGGTAGAGAAAGCCGCCGGGGCTGTCGTAGGCCAAATGCAGACGCAGGCGGTGGGTGGCGTTGACCCAAAAGCCGGCGGCGGCCTCTCCCGATTGCCGGTATTGATAGAGCGCATAGACCTGTAGCGCGT
>CAMXAS010000193.1 GCA_947179195.1 uncultured Bacteroidales bacterium | reverse complement strand
CAGGCCGCCGCATAACTGCGGTCGCCTATGAGCAAGGCCATCGCGAAGCGCGTCTGCCGCTGTTCGTTTTCCTGCGAAAGCCGGCTGAAACGGCTGCCCTCCGGCCCTATTTCCAAACTGTCGGCAAACAACAACTCTCCCATGGCGGCCACATAGAGGTCGTCCGCCCCCTCCGCCGCAAAACGCAAGGAGTCGGCCGGGGATAGCGGCGGCCTGCGCCATGTGTAAAAATGCACCGTGTCGGCACTATAGGCGTAACGCTCCACCACCACGCCCTGCGAGAGCATTTGCTCCCACTGTCCGGGCGTTTCGGGCGCCCAACGCAACCAGTTCATGCCGTCCTTCACACGACCTGCCGCATGGAGTTTGGGGGCTTCCTCAGCCTGCCCCATGCCCGTTGTCAGCCCCAACAGGCCGACCATCATCATTAAAATGCCATATCTTTTCATAACCTTATTGTATTTCGTTTTTCATGCTCACTTCCGCTTCCGACCCCTTACCGCCGTCCGGCAACCGATAGGTGAACCGCATCGGGTATATACCAGCCGGTATGGGCGGGAACGGACGGTTCAACCAATCGCTGTAGTCGGTCGTCAACGCCCGCAGACAGCTCCAACGGCTGGCCGCCACGCCGGCCAACATGGCCTCGTAGTCGAAATGGTAGTGATACGGCAGGTAGTACATCCACGGGAACAAGTCCGTGCGTTCGTCCTGATAATAGGAGGTTATATACACCGCCCAGTCGGGTTCTATCTCCGGATGTTCGGGGTTGCGCTCGAACGACACCCAGCCCTCGTAGGGATAGTTTTCATAGACCAACGGATAAATCTGCCGTCTGTAATAGGGTTCCTGCGCCAACAGGGCCCGCGCCTCTATCATCGGGCCGCCGCTCAGCGCGTTGCCGTGCAGTTCGATGTCGTCGAAGCCCTCCGCGGCCTGCATCTCCGCCTGCAGGTAGTGCACGGCGGGCGACGGCCGGTAACGGCCATCCAGCACTTGGATATAAGGCACGCGATAGACCTGTCGGAACGAGAGGGCGCGCATTTTCTCGGCCAAGGTCGCATAGCGGCTCGTCGAAAACTCCGTTTTCAGAATCAGTTTGTCGCCCTGCGCCTGCACGGCGTCGCCCGCCAAAACGGTTGTGCTCTGCACCAATACGTTGTCGCCGTTGCGTTGTTCGCTGTCGGCCGTGGTTAAGCCACCCGAGGCCACCTGCCCTGCGGGGGCCACCAAGACGAACTGCATCGTATAGTGACGCGAGGGCTTCAGGTTCGGCAGGTGGAAATTCAACTGCCGGTCGGCCGTGTTGTAGGTAAAGGCGGCCTGCAACGTATCGCCGCTGTCATCGATGAAATACACGCGCTTCCGATAGCCCTCGTCGTCGAGCAGATAGCGCTGCCCCATGCCGAGTTTCACCCAGCCGCGCCCGCTCTCGCCCGCATACATATAATGCTGCCCCGGCACCGGATACATCTGCACGATGTTGCGCATCGGGATGCTGTCGGGCGCCTTGCCGGTCGTGAAGCGGTGCTGGCGCAACTCCGTATATACTTCTTCCTGTATCGTTTTCAAATCCCGCCACTGGCTGCCCGACTTCTCCTGCGCCCGTATCTTGGTCGTGAACGTATAATCCGTGTACGGCGACAAGGCTTCCTGCGGCACCCAGCGCGCCAAGCGGTTGTCTTCGTCCCATTCCGTCCGTCCCGCCGCCGACACCGAGGCCGAACCCGCGGCGTTCAAGCCGAATTCATCCAACTTGAACCGCAGATGCGTTTCCTCGCCATCGAACACCGCATCCAGTTCTTTCTCCACCGACAGGTTGAAAGCGGCCTGCGGTACCGTGAACACATCCACGTCCGTGGCGGCTTCGGCGGGACGCATATCGGCGATAACCTCCGTGCCGTCGGCCAAACCGCTTTCCACCATCTCGCATTTCTCGCCCAACGAGAACTTGAAACGGCAGTTGCCGCGCAAAAGGCCGCCCAAGACCGAGAAGTTAAGGCCGATGCCGCCGCCGAAATAGGCGGGACGCGGCAACTGGGCTTCCAGCATCGCGCCCACCTCGCCCTGCAAAACCGTGAAATGCCGCTCTTTCTTGAACAGATTGACCCGCAAGCCGATGGCGCCGTACAGATACGCATAGGCCTGACCCGTGGCATACCAGCCGTTCAAGCCCATGACCTCCGATTTGCCGTTGCAGAAAACGCCCTTGTATTGCTTCATCATGATGTCGAAGCCGATTTCAGACTCGAAACGGCCATAGAGCAACCAATAATTCAAATCGCCCGTATTCACGCCCAGCGAACTGCCGAACGCAAACCCCTTGCCGCCCTGTATCTCCGTCAACGGCCGGCTGTTCAAGCCCGCGGTTTCGTTGTCTTTGAGCAAACGCCGCAGCTTGGACGGCAACGGCGGCATGGCCGGCAATTCGTTGCCCGTTACGAAATAACTGTTTGTCCGCACATTGAGCAATCCCAAGTCGATTTTGATGCCGAGCCGATGGTCGGGATGCCCGATGTGGACAAACCATTTGGGTTGGGAAAAATACATTTCGCAAGCCCCCACGTGGCCGTCCGCACCCACGCCCTGTATGAGCCCCATTTGCAGATACGAATCGAACAGGCCGTAGAACGAACGGTTGTTGTGGTCGTAGGTCAGGAGCGCGGTGGCCGTAAACGCGGCGTCAACCGTGGCCGCCTTCCGCATCTTCTCCCATTTCGTGCTGTCGGCTTCCAAAGCCTGCGTGATTTTATTGCCTATATTGGCTACGCCCGCCAATTCGGCCTTGTTCATGAACTTGGCCACGCCTTGAAAACTGATATGGTCGAGGCCGCCGCCCTGCAAGACGCCCACACTCAGCGCCACATCGGCCTGAAACATATCGGGATTGCCCTGCGTCGAGAGTTTGCAGAACGCCTTGACGCCCAAACCTTTCGCGCTGTCCGGCACATAGCG
>CAMXAS010000192.1 GCA_947179195.1 uncultured Bacteroidales bacterium | reverse complement strand
CAGTTCGTCGGGATAGACCTCGCCGGTGATTTCGCCGATGTGGCGGAGGGCTTCGCGGATGTCTTGCGCCAACAGGTCGCCGCTCAGGTTGGCGTTCAGGCCGGCCAAGACGCGGTCGAGGGTGTCGGCCAGGCGGCCCAGCACCTCGTAGTGGCGGGCGTTGGTCAATATGACGGTATCGCCGTCGGGCATGGGCGGCAACAGCTCCCGCAGGGCGTCTTCCAACAGGTCAATCCCCTGCCGCTCCCGCGCCGACAGATAGACGGTGTCCGCGTCGCGGCCGGCCGCCCGTCCCGCCGCATCCACCTTATTGGCGACGAATAAGATACGCGATTCAGGCATCGCAACCGCCGGCACCGAACCGTCCGCCGCCGAAGCCCCGGCTTCCAACCGCTGCAGCCACGCAGCCGCTTCCGCCCGCGCCTCGTCCAACGTCATCGCCGCCGCATCGAACAGGTAGAGCCACGCCCGCGCCGTACGCATCTTCTCCACCGTGCGCCTGATGCCCATGCGTTCCACCTCGTCCTGCCCCTCGCGCAACCCCGCCGTGTCGATGAAACGGTAGCGCACGCCCGCGCACTCCCACACTTCCTCTATCGTGTCGCGCGTGGTGCCGGGGATGTCGCTCACCAGCGCCCGTTCCTCGCGCAACAGCGCGTTCAGCAGCGTCGATTTGCCGGCGTTGGGCCGCCCGATGAGCACCACCGGCACGCCCTCTTTCAACGCCAGACCCGTGGCGAACGTCCGCCGCAGGGCCGCCACGCGCGCCCCCGCCTCGTCCAACAGCGCCCGCAGCGCCTGCCTGTCGGCAAACTCCACGTCCTCTTCGCTGAAATCCAACTCCAACTCCACCAAGGCCGCGAACTCGACGAGCCGCGCGCGCAGGGCCGCCATCTCGTCGGAGACGCCGCCCCGCAGCTGCCGCCACGCCAAGTCGTGGGAGGCCTTGTTTTCGGAGGCAATGAGGTCGGCCACGGCCTCGGCCTGGCTCAAATCCATCTTGCCGTTCAGGAAGGCGCGCTTCGTGAACTCGCCCGGCTCGGCCATGCGCGCGCCCGCGTCGGTCAGTGCCGACAGCAGCCGCCGCACGATATAGGGCGACGCATGACAGGCCAGCTCCACGACGTCTTCGCCCGTATAGGAACGGGGCGCGCGGAACAGCGTCACCACGCCTTCGTCCAGCACCTCTTCCGACGCGCCGCCCGCCGCCACAAAGGCCGCGAACCTGACGCTGTGCGACGCCATGTCGGCCACGCTGCCGCGACGGCAACGCACCACCTTATCCGCAATCTTTACGGCCTGCGGGCCGCTGACCCGGACTACACTGATGCCACCGCTGCCCGACGGCGTCGCGGTGGCACAAATGCTGTCTTCCATTACTTGTTGTAGCGTTCCTTCAGTTTCTCGATTTGCTTCTTGAGCGCGTCTAAGCACAGATCCACGGCTTCTTCGAACGTATCGCACTGCTTGGAGGCAAACAGCTCCTCGCCGCTTACCAATACGCGCACTTCGCCGATTTTGTTCATCTCGGCATGGTCCTTATCCACCTTCAGCGTCACTTCAGCCTTCATCGCCTGCGGCAACAAGGTCGCCACCTTCTTCATCTTCTTCTCGATAAATTCCACCAACTTCTCATCGGCTTTGAATTTAACCGCATTCACCATGATTTCCATAACTGTCCTTTCTTTTAAGGGTTTATATATCCGTTTTCAGGCCTTCGGATGCGCGTCCGCATAGGCCTTTTTCAGTTTCTCGATTGTATTGTGTGTATATATTTGCGTCGAAGCCAGGCTGCTGTGCCCCAACAGCATCTGCACGGCGTTCAGGTCGGCGCCCTCGTTGAGCAGATGCGTCGCGAACGTGTGCCGCAGCACGTGCGGGCTGCATTTCTCAATCGTCGTATATTTGCGCAGACAAGCGTGCACGAGGCGATAGACATACGAGCGCGACAGCGGTTGCCCCGACAGCGTCACGAAAAACGTTTCGCCCGCCAACGCGCCCACTTCCTCGGTGCGCAGCCGCCGGTAAACGGCTATGGCCGCACAGAGCGCGGCGTGCAGCGGTATCTGCCGCTCCTTGTTGCGTTTGCCCAGCACCGTCAGCACGGCCTGCCGCGCATCCACCTTGCGGTCTTGCAACGACAGCAGTTCGGCCGACCGCATCCCCGTGCCGTAAAACAACTCTAAAATCAGATAGTCGCGATAGGTCTCGAACGGGCTTTTCCGCTTGGGTTTCCGCCCCGTGACGTTCGTTTTCAACGCGGTTTCCGGGTGACCCGACGGGTTGGCCGACGCCAGGGGCTGACCCGACGCGCCGACGGCTTCCTCCCGCGTGAGTTGCGCCATGCCGCCCTCCTCCACGAAAAAGACGAGCCGTTTGCCCGCCTTGGGCAACGGCAGCCGCAGGGCCGGATTGGACTTCAGCCGCCCCGCCTTCATCTCGTGACGGAAGAACGACCGCAACGCCGACACCTTGCGCCGGATGCTGTAAGGCGCCATCCTGCGTTCCGCCAGCCACGCCACATACGAGCGCAGGCGCAGCCGGTCGGCCTCCGCCCAGGATTCATCCCCGAAAGTCTCTTGAACATAGGCCGAGAACTCGGCCAAATCGCGGCGATAGGCCTCCACGGTCAATGGAGAATAGCGCTTTTCCGCTTTCAGATAGTCCAAAAACCGCGCCACCCCATCCTGCATACCGCTATGTCGCCCGTCGCTTTCCATACCATAAAGGTAGTAAAAATTGAGCACATAGCCAAATGGAATCGCCCGCTACGCCAAATATTTGGCCAGCAGATAACCGCCGCCCATCAGCCAGATATACAGGATAAAGGCCAGCAGGAACGGTTTAAAGCCGGCTTTCTTGAACTTGTCGAAGCTGGTTTCCGCCCCTAAGGCCGTCATGGCCATCGTGAGCATGAACGTGTCGAGCTGGTTGATGCCGTTGACGAGCGTGTCGAGCCAAACGAGG
>CAMXAS010000191.1 GCA_947179195.1 uncultured Bacteroidales bacterium | reverse complement strand
ATCTTCATGACCGAACCCTGGAAGTCGTAGAGCTTGCGGAGTTGGTTCTCCACAAAGCGTTTGTAAGGCTCCTTGATGTATTGCGGCAGGTTACAGAAGATGACGAAGGCCGGGTAGGCCGTCGGCAACTGCGTCACATAGTTGATTTTGATGGACTTGCCCTTATAGACGGGGGGTGGCGTCTGCCGCAGGATCGGCAACAGCTCCTCGTTGAGCCGCGAAGTCGGAATCCGCTGCGACTTGTGCTCATAGACGGCCTTGGCGTATTCGAGCACCTTGAAGATGCGCTGTTTCTCAATGACGGACGTAAAGACGATGGGCACGTCGTTGTCGGGCGCGAGACGGGCGCGCAGGCCGGCCTCGTACTCCTTGAGCGTGTTGGACGACTTCTCCACCGTGTCCCATTTGTTGACCACCAGCACCACGCCCTTGTTGTTGCGGCGGCAGAGGCCGAAAATGTTGAGGTCTTGCGCTTCGAGGCCCGTGGCCGCGTCAATCAAGAGCAGACACACGTCGCTGTGTTCGATGGCGCGGATAGACCGCATCACCGAGTAGAATTCGATGTTCTCGCTCACCTTGCTCTTCTTGCGCACGCCGGCCGTATCCACCAGGTAGAAGTCGAAGCCGAACAGGTTGTAGCGCGTGTAGAGCGAGTCGCGCGTGGTGCCGGCCACGGGCGTAACGATGTTGCGGTCCTGTCCGATAAAGGCGTTGATGATGGACGACTTGCCCACGTTGGGTCGCCCCACGACCGCGATACGCGGCAGGTGGTCGTCCGGCTCGTCGGTTTCGGGCTTCATGTCCTTGACCACGGCGTCGAGCAGGTCGCCCGTGCCGCTGCCGTTCACGGCCGAAACCGTAAAGAAATCGCCCATGCCCAGCGCGTAGAATTCGGCCGACTGCTGTTCCATCTTGCCGTTGTCCACCTTGTTGACCACGAGGAACACCGGCTTCTCGCAGGCGCGCAGCATCTTCGCCACGTCCTCGTCCAAGGGCGTGATGCCGTCCTTGGCGTCCACAAGGAATAGGATGAGGTCGGCCTCGTCCACGGCCAAAAGCACCTGCGCGCGGATGGCTTCGTTGAAAGCGTCCTCGTCGTCAAGCAGATAGCCGCCCGTGTCGATGAGCGAGAACTCCTTGCCGTTCCAGTTCACGGTACCGTAATTGCGGTCGCGCGTCACGCCGCTCGTTTCATCGACAATCGCCTGACGGCTCTCGGTCAAGCGGTTGAACAGCGTCGATTTTCCGGTGTTGGGTCGCCCAACGATGGCTACGATATTTCCCATGGCACAAGCCGGTTAAAAGGTTTCAAATTACAAGCGATAACAAAAAAGGCTTACAAGCCATTGCCTGCAAGCCCCTGATTTTGTAGCGGGAAGAGGATTCGAACCTCTGACCTTCGGGTTATGAGCCCGACGAGCTGCCTCTGCTCCATCCCGCAATGTGGCCGCAAAGGTAGTACTAATTTGCGTAAAAAGCAAATCGAGTGTATCAGAGCCCTATTCCCATATCCGCTTCAGCCAAAGCGCCATCACGGGGTCGGCCAAAACGGTTTGGCCGTTTTCGATTTCTATGAGTTCCTGTTTGATGAGCGCCTGTTTGATGATGCTGACATTGGCCGATGAGCCGAGTTGGTATTTCTTCAACACGTTTTGGGTTGTAAATCCCGTGTGGATGCCGTCTTTGAGGGCGCGCAGGAAATTCATTTGGGAGGAAGTCAGGTTTTTTATCTGATTTTCAAACAAAGGCGAGTTTTGGTTCAAAAGATCTTGGCAAGCCTCAGCAAATTCTTTACCTGTAGCGGTTTTTTCGGTAAGTCCCCATACCAACCAAGCCAATTGTTGCACGTAGGACGAGTGGTTATCCACCGTTTGGCAAATCTTCTTGGCCAAGGTGCCGGAAATCTTCTTTCCGGTGGCTTCAAACCGTTCGCAAATGTATTTGACCCAGTCGGCCGTGCTGATTTTGGGCAGATAGACCGTGTCGCCGAATTTATAGAAAGGCAGGCTTTTCTTCTCGAAAAGTTCGGCCATCAAGTGTTTTTTGCTTCCGAACAGGCAATAGGAAACGGATTTCTGCAATTGCCATACCGTGCGGAGCCGTTTTTGAAACGTCTTGGAATCGTCAAATTCTGCGATTTGTTGGAATTCGTCAATGCAAACCACAATCCGGCATTTCTTCTGTTGGGCGATTTTTTCAGGTAGTTGGAGAATGTCCTGAATATCATCACTTTTAGGGTTTAAGTCCAAGGATATGGAAAAATCGGACATGGGGTCGGGCCCCAGCGATATTTTGGGGCTGATGCGGGAGAGGAACAGTTTGACGTGCTCCATCCATTCGTCCCATTTGGAAGACGTCTGTTTGAGGACGGCTTCCGCAAACTTATCGTAAAATTCCCGGTCGCTGCGGCAGGAGAAGATATCCAGATAGACGATTTTGAGTTTGTCGGATTGCGCTATACGGCAGATTTTCTGCACCAAAGAGGTCTTTCCCCAACGCCGGGGAGAGATTAAAATCGTGTTGATGCCGTGTTGGAAGTTGGCTAACAGCCGTGCCGTTTCCTTTTCCCGGTCTGTGAAGTTCTCGTCGGCGGTGGCGACGCCGAAAACGAAAGGCTTGTCGTTCATCGTATTATAGCTTTTCAGATCTTTCTGAACCGCAAATTTACTAATAATTTTATTACTAACAAATCTATTACTAATAAACCTATTACTAATAACATTATTACTAATAAAGTTATTACTAAGTGGGTTGTTACAAAACCAAGTTTGTGTTTTACTTGCGAAAATTTAGTAGTTTTACTCGCGGCACAGGCCGCTCGTGAACGTTTCTTCGGGAAATCGTTTTACATTGCGCTCGCTTTTCGCTATCTTTGTCCTCATGGCTACGACTGACCCCAGGATTTTAGAGACGGAAGATGTGCGGAAACTGCTTTTCAAGTTTGCGGTGCCGGCCATCATCACCACCTTGTCGGTGT
>CAMXAS010000190.1 GCA_947179195.1 uncultured Bacteroidales bacterium | reverse complement strand
GTCATAGACATAGTCAAACGTGTAAACCGTATCCGGCGCCAGGTTCACTTTCTGCCCCGAGGCATTCGGCAACATCTTCATCAACACGTTATGGAACTCGGTTTCCCCGTTCGTCGTGGCATTGCCATAGGTGGTGCCTTCCACGACCGCCGTGTGCAGGATAACATTTTCCGCACCGCCCACGGCCTTTACTTTCAACGTGATATGGATGTTTTGCGCCGCATCGACCGCCAAGGTATCGAACTTCATATCGAAATAGACCTGCTTTTTCGCGGCGGCCAACATGGTATCTTTAAGATAGGCGGTTATCTCGTCATAGGTGCCTTGCAGGAAAAGTACCTTGCCGTCCAATACAATCGTGGGCACCCCACCGATATTGTAGTAAAAACGGCGGGTGTCAACTTCGTTCGTGGCATAGGGGTCGCCCTGATTCGGAAAATCGGTCGGATATTTAACCAACGAAATCGCGTCACCCAATTCCGCGTAAATGGGATTCATCCTTTCATTCAACGGGGTGCAAGCGGGGCAAGAGGAAGCTGAAAAATGTTCCACCAACGGATGGTACGGATACTTCTGTGCCGTGGCCGGGTTAAGGTTCGTCAGATATTTGGTCTTCTTCGCAGGGTTCGCAATGTCGTTACCGTTCACTTTGGAAATCCAAAACTCCAACGTATGCTTGCCGTAAGCCGTCGCGTCCCAGCCTTCCGGCACGAAATTTTCCTGCACATAGGTCTGACCCGGATAAAATCCGTCGGCAAACGTCAGCGGAAGCGTCTTGGCTTCCCCGCCATCGAACGTATAGCTGATTTCGCACGATGTCATCATGTTGCCGATATTCGCCATTTTCAAATCGACCGCCAGTTGGCCGTCGGTCGTAAAGGGCAGGCCGTTCCAGCTGAAATCAATGCCGTACGTATTGTCCATATAGGCGAAAAACTCGATATCGTCCATATAGAGAAAGTATTTCGTATTGTCTTTCGGCGTGGTAAAGAAGACGCTGATTTGAACGTCCGACGCGCCACGCATATCATCCGGCAACACGCCTACCAATATCCCCTGGCCAAGATCCTTGGTCATCCGGGTTATTTGACGGACGACTTTCCATTCGCCGCCGCCTTTCCGGGCCGCCAAACCGAAAATACGGGCGCCGTCCACGCTGTTGTTGTCCGCCGTATAGAAATATTTGACCGACGCATAATTGGTCGTCATCGCCAACGTAGTCTTCTTGACCAAAGCGTAACGATACGTGCCATCCATCTGCTTGGAAAGGCCCGCTTCCGGCCAATAGCCCAACAAGCCTTCCCAGGGCGCCACACCGCCGGCTTCCTGCGTCTCGGAATAATACATTAGGTCCAAACTGGAGGCCGACTCCTGGAGATCCCATAACTCATCATGGATATAGTTAGGAGCGCCTTGAAACCCTTCGCTCACATACGTCCGCCGCTGTTGAGCCGAACCCCAACCGCATATCAATGCCAAAAGCAGTGCTAATATCGTCCTTTTCATAATACTTGATGTTTTCTACGGCACGCTGATGCCCGTTAAGTTCGCAAATTTAAACAAAAAACCCGATGAAGACAAACCGCGTCTCCTTGGGGTGGCTTTCCTTACCGCACCACGCTGATTTTGGCCCAGGCGGTTGTACCGGCCTCCACTACCCTAATCACGTAGATGCCCGGACGGAAATCCCGCACGTCCAACCGGTAGTCGCCCTGCACGCCATAGCGATGGAACACGCGACGGCCGGCCATATTGAACACTTCCACCGTGGCTCTATCCAAAGCCGGCAACACGACTGCTTCGGAAGCCGGGTTGGGATAAACCGCCAGGCGCGTGTAGGCTTCCGTCCGTTCGTTGGCCAAGTCCGGTATCGCCTGTATGCGCATCGTCACGTCGCCGAGGGCGGATTGGAGCACCGTGTCGCCATAGGCTTGCAGGAAGCAGACCACTTTGAGGTCGTCGGCCTCCTCCATAAAGGTTTTCTTCATGTCGTAGGCGAAACGGAACGTATAGACGGTATCGGGGTTCAGGCTGACAGCCAGCCCGTCGGCACCGGGCAGCATCTTCAGCATGACGTGATGGAACGAGGTTTCGCCGTTGGTGGCCGCATTGTTTTCCGTCTGCCCTTCCAGCACCACCGTCTGCAACACGCCGTCCATAGGCACGGACGACCGTACCTTGAGCACGACATAGACATTGGTGTCGGCATCCAAGGCCAACGTATCGAAAGCCAAGTCTAAATAGGCGGGCGACTGGATTTTTTCCCGCAGTGCGGCCAATAGCTTACTTGTGCCGGAGCCTGACTCTTTTTTGCCGTCCAAACAGAGGGCCGGAATATCCAAGACATTATAGAAAAGTCTGCGCTGACCGCCTTCGCCCGTGTAATAGGGGTCGCCGCTACCGGGAAAGTTCATCTGATATTTGAACACGCTGATGCTGTCGGCCAAGGCGTCGAATATAGGCTGGAGCGTCCGGTTGCGCGACGCGCAGGAGGGACAGGTGGAACTGGAAAATTCCTCCACCAAAGGCCTGTAAGGATAGGTCTTTACCGTGGCCGGAGCCACTTTACTGAGGATTTTGGTATGTTTGACGATGGCCGTCTCGGCCAAGGCGGTGCCGTTGGCTTCGGCCAGCCAAAAGACGAGCGTATGATGCCCTTCGGCGGCCTGTGCCCAACCCGCCGGCACAAAAGCGGGCACCGTATAGGTTTGACCGGGCAAAAGCGGGCTTTCGAACGACAAATCGATGTATTGGGGGGCGCCACCGTCGAACGTATAGGCGATTTTACCGGCTGTGAGCGTGTTGCCGGCATTTTCCATTTTCAAGTCCACCGCCAACGCATCATCTGCCATTCCGGTCAACTCGTAAGGGCGGCCCTCCCACGAAAAAGCCGCATCGTAATAAGCCTCCGGATAAGCGAAAAACTCAATGTCGTCGAAATAAAGCAGAAAATAGTTCTTCATCTCGCCGAAGTCAAGCCGGT
>CAMXAS010000189.1 GCA_947179195.1 uncultured Bacteroidales bacterium | reverse complement strand
ATCGTGGCGTATCCACGGCCATCCCCGTGCCGCGCCCCGGCGTGTATGTCGTCTCCGCTGCGGGACAGAAATACAAGGTGGGGGTAAAGTAAATACTCGGCTGAGCTATCGGCTCAAAAAGATGCGAGAAATTGGTTTTATCGGCTCAATTTGAGCCGGTATTTCCGGAAAAATGTGTAATTTTGAGCCGATAGATGGTTTGGCATGAATCCAGTAGAAATATTACAATACCTCCACTTCCATCCGGAAGCATCGAGATCGGAAATAGCGGCGGCGATGAACCACGCTCCGAGTCTTGCCACGATGAAGCGTTTGATAGCCGATGCCGTAAAGCACGGTCATGTAGAGGTCGTCGGGAGCGGCCCGGCTACGCGTTATCGGTTGACGCTGCAGGCGCAAGTAACCATGGATTTGAATCTTGATACGTATTTCGATAAGGATATTGATGAACGTCAGATTCAGGAATCGTTTAATTTTAGGCTGATTAATGATGTTTTGCCTAAGGTCGAGTTGTTTTCCAAGGAAGAATTGGATAGGCTTAATTCGGCTCAAAATCAATTTGGCCGCCATTTGGCACAGATGTCGGAGGGGGAATATCGTAAGGAATTTGAGCGTTTAGGTATCGATTTGTCATGGAAATCGTCACAAATAGAGGGGAATACGTACTCGCTACTTGAAACCGAGCGCCTATTGAAAGAAAAGCAGACGGCCAGCGGAAAGACCAAGGAGGAAGCGGTTATGTTGCTCAATCATAAAGAGGCCTTGGATTTTATTTTGGATGAACCGGATTATTTGCACGCGCTCAGCGTGGCCCGCATAGAAGAAATCCATGCCATGCTTACAAGGGAATTGAACGTTGAACGCAATATCCGTCATCGTCGTGTGGGCATTACCGGCACCAATTACAAACCACTTGACAATGAATTTCAGATTCGCGAAGCGCTTCAAGATGCCGTGCGTCTGATTAACGATAAAACCGGCGTTTTCGATAAGGCGTTGTTGGCGCTTGTCTTGTTGAGTTATATACAACCGTTTACGGACGGTAATAAGCGTACCGCCCGAATTGTAAGCAATGGTATCCTGATAGCCTACGGTTATTGTCCCATCTCATTTAGAACGGTCGATTCCATTGATTACAAGAAAGCGATGCTGATGTTCTATGAACAGAACAATATCGCGGCGTTCAAGCGGATTTTTATCGAACAGTTCCTGTTTGCCGTTGAAACGTATTTTTAAAAAAAGCGCCCTCGGTTTCCCGAGGGCGCTTCCCTTGTCAAATCAATAATGCGGGCTACTTCCAGCACCCGTCAATCACGCTGTCGTCCACGAGGTTGGGCAGCGTCACCTTGAGCCGCGGCTCGGCTTCCATCGCGCGCTTGATGGCGAACATCGCGCCCTCGTTGCGGGCCCAGGAGCGGCGGGAGATGCCGTTGTTCACATCCCAGAACAGCATGCTGTGCAGGCGGCGATCCGCCTCGGCGCTGCCGTCCAGCACCATGCCGAAGCCACCGTTCATCACTTCGCCCCAGCCCACGCCGCCGCCGTTGTGGATGCTCACCCACGTGGCGCCGCGGAAAGAGTCGCCGATAACGTTCTGCACCGCCATGTCGGCACAGAACATCGAACCGTCGTAGATATTGGAGGTCTCGCGGTAGGGCGAGTCCGTACCGGAAACGTCGTGGTGGTCGCGTCCCAACACCACCGGCGCCGACAGCTTGCCCGACTTGATGGCTTCGTTGAAGGCGGCGGCGATGCGCGTGCGGCCCTCGGCGTCCGCATACAGGATGCGCGCCTGCGAGCCAACGACCAACTTGTTGGCCTTCGCGCCCTTGATCCACGTGATATTGTCGTGCATCTGCTGCTGGATTTCCGCCGGCGATTCGGCCGCCAGTTTCTCCAGCACCTCCATCGCCAGGTGGTCGGTCACATCCAGGTCTTCCGCCTTGCCCGACGTGCAGACCCAGCGGAACGGGCCGAAGCCGTAGTCGAAACACATCGGCCCCATGATGTCTTCCACATACGAGGGGTATTTGAAGCGGCCGTCCGGTTTGAGGATGTCCGCGCCCGCGCGGCTCGATTCAAGCATGAAGGCGTTGCCGTAGTCGAAGAAGTACATCCCGCGGCCGGCCAAGGTGTTGATGGCCTTGACCTGACGGCGCAGCGAAGCGTAAACGGCTTCCTTGAAGCGTTCCGGCTCTTCGGCCATCATGCGGTTCGACTCTTCGAAGTTGTAGCCCACGGGGTAGTAGCCGCCCGCGAACGGGTTGTGCAGCGAGCTCTGGTCGGAGCCGAGATCCACCTGAATGTTGTGTTCGGCGATATATTCCCACAAATCCACGGCGTTGCCGAGGTAGGCGAACGAGCGGGCTTCCTTGTTGGCGCGCGCCTTGTTCACGCACGTAAAGAGTTCGTCCAGGTTCTCGTGGATTTCATCCACCCAGCCCTGGGCGTGGCGTTTCTGCGCCGCCATCGGGTTGATTTCGGCGGTAATCGACACCACGCCGGCGATATTGCCGGCCTTGGGCTGCGCGCCGCTCATGCCGCCCAAACCGCAGGTCACGAACAGCGTGCCGGCGGCCTTTTTGCCGATGCGGCGCGTGGCGTTGAGTACCGTAATCGTCGTGCCGTGCACGATACCCTGCGGGCCGATATACATATATGAGCCGGCCGTCATCTGACCGTATTGGGTCACACCCAACGCATTGTAGCGTTCCCAGTCGTCGGGCTTGGAGTGGTTCGGAATCATCATGCCGTTCGTCACAATCACGCGCGGGGCGTCCTTGTGCGAGGGGTAGAGGCCCATCGGATGGCCGGAGTACATCACCAGCGTCTGTTCGTCCGTCATTTCCGACAGGTATTTCATCGTCAGACGGTACTGCGCCCAGTTCTGGAACACCGCGCCGTTGCCGCCGTAGGTAATCAACTCGTGCGGATGCTGCGCCACGGCCGGGTCGAGGTTGTTCTGAATCATGAGCATGATGGCCG
>CAMXAS010000188.1 GCA_947179195.1 uncultured Bacteroidales bacterium | reverse complement strand
ACCCAAATACGGATTCAATAAGAGATATTATCGGGAATATTCAAACCGAGATACTATAGCAGCCTCTTTACATTTGAAAAATCGTCAAAATTTCAAAGGTTTCAAGTTCTTTATTTTCAAACGCAAATTAAAGACATTCATGTCCAAACGAAAAGCCTATATAAAAAGTTGTGCCGTTTCCGAAGTCATCACGGTGCGCTTGGGCGGATTTGACCAAAAAATCTCAATTGAAGGCCAAAGCAAACATTTACCCGTGGTCATCATGATTCACGGAGGCCCCGGTTCGCCCATCCCCTTCTCGGTCGGTTGCCGCGGACTGTTCCCCGAATGGACCGATAAAGCGATAATGGTCTGTTGGGACCAGCTCGGCTGCGGGATAAACAATTATAAACTGGACGACAGTTTCCATATAGAGGACTTCATCGGGATGACCTGCGATCTTGTGGCGCATATCAAGCAACGTTTCCCGGAAAATAAACTGTATCTTTTCGGCGTAAGTTGGGGAAGTATCCTGGCTCTCAACACGGCTTTACGCGTCCCCGAAAAGCTCGACGGCGCTTTTGCCTACGGACAGGTGCTGAAAAATCTTTTCTTCAATGATGAAGTCGTCCGTGCATTTGATAACGCCCCGGAAAAAGCGAGACGAACGGTGCAAAAAATAATGGAAACGGGAACGAATTGCGCATACGACGTTTTGACCCAAAATCTCAAAAGCCTTTACCGCCTTTTGAGCAAATACACGAACGCTTATTTCAACAAAAACGCAAAGCGCGCACCGATAGGCCGAATCATTTTCGGTCTTTTGACCAGCCCCGATTATACTTTTAAGGATTTCAAAGCCGTTGTGAAAAACGGATACGCGTACAACAAAACGCTGTGGCGGGAACTTTTGGATATCGATTTAACGCCGCTGCTTGCGCAGGTGAAAATAAAGTATCTTATTTTGCAAGGCGAAACGGATATTGCCACTTCGACAACCAATGTGATAAAAGCCGTCGAACATTGTAACAATAAAAACATCGGCCTGAAAGTGATAAAAAATTCGGGACATATGCCATCAGCGGAAGCCATGGACGAATGTTTCCGAACTTTTCTGACTTTCCCGATAATTGACTAACTTTGCGACTTAAACTCAGTGTTTATGTTTTCTCAGCTCGCTTATATCACGTGGACCGTCAACCCGACGGCCTTTCACGTTTTCGGTTTGGAAATCCGTTGGTACGGCGTTTTATTCGCCTTGGCGATAGCGGTCGGCTATCTGATTCTCTCCAAGATGTTCCGCAAGGAGAACCAGCCCGAAACCCTGATAGACACGATGTTGTGGTATGTCGTGCTGGCGGTGGTCATCGGGGCGCGCCTGGGGCACTGTCTGTTTTACGAACCCGCCTACTACCTGACGGCCGACCATTGGATTGAAATCCTCTATATCCGCGACGGCGGCCTGGCGAGTCACGGCGCGGCCATCGCGATTCTCTTCGCCGTCTATCTCGTGGCGCGGAAATACAAGCTCACCTATTGGTACCTGTTGGACCGGCTGGTGATTGTCGTGGCCTTGGCCGGCCTGTTCATCCGCACGGGCAACCTGATGAATTCGGAGATTTACGGCCATGCGACGACGCTACCCTGGGGCTTCCTGTTCCTGCGCAACGGCGAGGTCATGCCCAAGCACCCGACGCAGATTTACGAAGCGCTGTCGTATTTCCTGCTGTTCCTCGGCCTGTTGGCCTATTACATCAAGCAAGACGGCAAGCCCAAAGAGGGCGTCCTGTTCTCCTGTTTCCTCATCGTCTGCTTCGGGATGCGCTTCCTGATTGAATTCGTCAAAGAGAATCAGGAGTTGTGGGAAGATGACTATGTGCTCAATATGGGACAGATGCTGAGCCTGCCGTTCATCGTGCTCGGCATCGTGCTGCTGGGGCTGTCGCTCAGCGGGAAGCTACCTCATCGCAAGGCCGTTTCCGCGCCCAAGGCTTCCAAAGACGTCCAATAACCTTCGAACGATTTGCCGACGACGGCGGGCTCCGCTACCGTAATCGGCTGCACGACGGCCAACATCGAAAAGGCCAGGGCCATACGGTGGTCGCCGTAGGTCTGTATGACGGTTTCCGGTTTTATTTCGGGCTGACCCGACGCGATAACCAACGTATCGTCGTCCGGGGTTTCCGCCCTTACCTGCAGGCGGTTCAATTCCGTGAGGACGGCGGCCACGCGGTCGGTTTCCTTATACTTTAGGTTGCGGATGCCCGTAAAGCGGGCTTCGACGCCCGAGGCGGCGCAGACGACGGCCATGGTCTGCAACAGGTCGGGATGGTGCGTGAAGTCCAAGGCCACACGCTCCGGACAACGCGGGGCACGGCGTTCGATATGCAGGCCGTCCGCCCCGAAGCGGCTCTCTATGCCCCAGGCTTCAAACCATTCGGCGGCGACGCGGTCGCCCTGGCAGCTGTCTTGTCGAAAACCCGGCAGGTGCAACGCGCCGCCGGCGCTCAAGGCCAACAGGCCGTAGAAATACGAGGCCGAACTCCAGTCGGGCTCCACACAGGCCGGTAGCGCCGCCGTCGGCAGACCGCAGACCTGGAAACCGGCAGCCTCCACATCGCCCACCGATACGCCGGCGGCGCGCATCAGCGCGGCCGTCATGCGGATATAGGGCTGCGACACCGTCCTGTCGCCCGTCCGATGCAGATGCACGCCACCCGGCACGCGGCAGGCCGCCAGCATCAGGGCCGAGACGTACTGACTGCTCAGCGAAGCGTCGATGGCCCAGTCCTTGGTCTTGACGGAGGCGGCCTCGATGCCGCGTATCGACAGCGGCGGATAACCGGCCTCCCCCGCGTAGCGGATGTCGGCGCCCACGGCTTGCAGGGCCGCCACCAACGGGGCGATCGGGCGGCGGCGCATACGCGGGCTGCCGTCCAGCAGCCACTCGCCGGGCTCGAACGCCAACAGCGCGGTCAGGAACCGCAGGACGGTGCCCGCGTTGGCGCAGTCCAAATGGACTGCGCCGGTGTTG
>CAMXAS010000187.1 GCA_947179195.1 uncultured Bacteroidales bacterium | reverse complement strand
GAACCGGACGGACGCCACCCAAGCCGGGCTGAGCGCGGTTTATTCCACCAAAGGCTACGGCGTGGCCGATTTCGACCGCCATATCGGCCGGGTGGAAACCCTGACCACCGACTATCAACGCCATCTCTTCTATTTCAAAGCGCAGGAAAACAGCCCCGCGTTCATCGCGTTCCGTTCCCAATTGCCGGCTTACAGCGGCAGCAACTGGTTGGATCATGTGGTGGTCATCGACAGCGTATCGGCCTCTTACTCCTATATGTCGCTGACGGATATTGCGTACCGGCGCGTGGGCGGTTGCGACGAAGACCGCACGACGGCGGTGGAATTGGAAATCCGCAACGACGGCTATTTAGCCTACGACTCCGTACTGATTTCATATAAAATGGATAAGTTGCCGGTCAAGACCTTTTGGTTGGAAAACGGCGTGGCCGACAAGACGACGCTACGTTTCCAGTTACCGGAACGTTGGGATTTGGATAAAGCGGGCATCCACAACATTCAGGTATGGGTCGGTATGCCGCACGAGGCCGACCGTTCGGACGATACGCTGACGGTATCATTCCGTGTGGACGGCATGGCACAATTACCCGTAGGTTATGACTTTGAGAACAACGTATTGCCCGGCGCGGCGGAAGACCGCAACGCCGACGGCATCACGTGGGAATTGCACCGCAACGCCGACAGTGCCTACGCGGGCCGGTATTTCGTCCGCTACCAGGGTACGGGACAATCGGCCGACGACGATTGGCAACTGCCGTGCTTCTATGCCACCACCGATGACTATACGTTGGATTTCTACATCAGTGCGCCTTACGCTTCCGAAGAATTGGTGGAGATATACCTGCTGCATTACGATGAAACGGACGTGAACGGACAGATGGTCAGAGAGTTGCTGTATGACGGCGTGGTCAACCATGCGGACTACCAACTCTATCAGTTGCCCTTCCATATAACGACGGGCCATTACGGCGTCCTGTTCCATATCAAGAGCGAAGCCGACGGCCGCACGCTGTGCATCGACAACGTAACGATATCCGGCTACGGGCTTAAAGACGTGGCCCTACTGGGCATCCTTGCGCCGGCGGAGGCTGAGGAATACGACGAGCCGCAGGATGTGACGGTGCGCCTGCGCAACAATGGCCGCGTGAGGATTTTCGACGTACCGTTGGTACTCACGATCAACGGCACGGAGATGCAACGCGTGGAAGTACCGACGATAGAGAGCAATGCCGACCTCAACTATACGTTCCCCCACAAGATTGATTTGCACGAACCCGGCGCCTATCGCATCACGGTGGCCGTGGATTGGGTATTGGATCAACGGCCGGGCAACAACAAGCAGGAAATCGTCCGTGTACAATCGGTATCCGAAGATATGGCGATAACCGTTTTGACCGAACCGATGGGCGGTCTCAAGCCTTACAGCAAAGAAGAAACGGTGGCGGTCCGCATCGAGAACCGCGGACGTGCGGCCGTAACCGATGTACCCATCAATGCCGTTATCAACCGGACACAGCATCTGAACGGCATCCTGCCGGTTATCGAATCGGGTCAAGCCATCGTCTATCAATTCGAGCAGACCGTCGATATGTCGGATTCGGCTTGGTATGAATTTATCATCTACCTCTCGCCGGCCACGCCCGATGACAATCCTGAAAACGATACGCTTTACAGCCGCATAGACGGACGGTATGATAATCCGAATAAGCCCGGAACGCCCAACGAACCGGAAACGCTGGCCGAGCAGTTGATTCTCTACCCGAACCCGGTTCATACGATGATGTATATCACGGTGCCGCAAGGCTACAGCCGTCTTGAAATCTATGCGCTCAACGGCAAACGCTATCTGAGCCGCACGGTAAGCGGCGGCACGCAACTTGAAATCCCGGCGGACGGCTATCCGGAAGGTATGTATATACTACGGCTGAGCGGTATGTCCGGCGAAAAGACTGTCAAATGGATCAAAGTGCGATAAATAACCCGTCCGTATTGCAGGTCGCGCTGTTCGGCGGCGGGCGTGTGGCCGAAGACCGCACGCTGATGGCCGAACTGTGGCGACACCTCAAACAGGGGGAAGCCGACGGCGTGTTCAAACTGTATCTGCACCGGAGTTTGGCCTATTTGGGCGATGCGCCCGTCTTTGAAGGGACGTTGCCCGCCGCCACCGACATCCTGTTGAGTTTGGGCGGCGACGGCACGTTGCTCGACACGTTACCGCTCGTGCGCGACAGCGGCGTCAAGGTATTGGGTGTCAATATGGGTTCGTTGGGCTTTCTGTCGGGGGTGGACCGCCACGAAGTGGCGCACTTGGCCGATGCCCTGCGGCAACGCCAATACGATGAAGAACAACGGGCGGTGCTGATGATAGAGACCGAACAGCGCGGCCTGCTGCCTTTTCCTTACGCGCTCAACGAGGCCGTCGTTTTCAAATGCGACACGGCATCCCTGATTTCCATGCAGGTGCGCGCGGGCGGCCAACTGCTGAACGTTTATCACGGCGACGGCGTGATTTTCGCGACGGCCACGGGCTCCACAGCCTATTCGCTCAGTTGCGGCGGCCCGATTCTCTCGCCCGAAATGGAGGCCTTCGTCATTACGCCCATCGCCTCGCATACGCTGACCGTAAGGCCGGTGGTGCTGCCGTGTACCGAACCCTTGGAAGTGGAGGTGACGCATCCGGGCGATTTCCGCCTCTCGCTCGATTCCGAAATCCGCAACCTGAACGGGCCGTTCCGTTTCCGCATCCGCCAGGCCGACTTCAAACTGACGACGCTGCGTCTGCGGGGACATTCCTTCTTCACGACCCTGCGGCAGAAACTCATGTGGGGCGCCGACGGACGGCGTCTTTCCGAACTTTCCGAAAATTAGCATTTCAGGCAGCCCTCGTCGGCGAAGCTGAAATAAGCCTCGTCGCTGACGCCCACAATAAGGTGGTCGAGGATGTCGATGTCCAGCAACTTGGCACCGGCCACCATCTGCCGCGTGATATTCATGTCGGCCATGCTGGGCTTGAGCTGCC
>CAMXAS010000186.1 GCA_947179195.1 uncultured Bacteroidales bacterium | reverse complement strand
GGGGGGGCTACCGGGGGGGCCGGGGCGGCCGCCGCCGGCGGGGCAGCGGGCTGGGGGGCCGACGGAGCTTCGGCCGTTGTCTCCTTCGAAGGCTTACCTTCTACTTCCGTCGGGTTGGAGACAACGGAGGGAAAAACCGATTGCCCGAACAGCGCGCAGATTTGCAGCAACAGCATCTCCACGAGCAGGCGTTTATTGTTGCTGGCGCGGTAGTCCAGGTCGCAACGCGTGCAGAGCGTCATGCCGTCCAGCAGCGTCTGCGGCGGGCATTGCGCGCTCTGTTGACCGTAGCGTTCCTGCAAGGCCGGCGACATTTCCAGCAATGGCCGTGTCGGCGCGTCCTGCGAAAGCAACAGGTTGCGGAAGTGTTGGTTCAGGCCGTTGACGAAATGCTGGGCGTCAAACCCTTGGTCGAGCACCTGGTTGAACAACAACAGCAACTGCGTGTGGTCCCCCTTCAAAAACAAATCCGTAAAGCGGAAATAATAGTCGTAATCGAGGATGTTGAGCAGGGAAATGACTTGGTTGTACGTCACTTGCCCGTTCGAGAAACTGACGAGCTGGTCGAACATCGAGAGCGCGTCGCGCAGGCCGCCGTCGGCTTTCTGGGCGATGATGCGCAGGGCTTCTTCCTCGGCGGTCAGCCCTTCCGCCGCCGCGATTTTCTGCAGGTGCTTGACGATGTCTTCCGTGTTGATACGCTTGAAGTCCGAAATCTGACAGCGCGACAGAATCGTCGGCAGAATCTTGTGCCGTTCGGTCGTGGCCAAAATGAATTTGGCATACGCGGGCGGTTCCTCCAACGTCTTCAAAAACGCGTTGAACGCCTCGGTCGTCAGCATATGGACTTCGTCGATGATATATACCTTATACTTCCCGACTTGCGGCGGTATGCGCACCTGTTCGATGAGGCTGCGCATGGCTTCGACCGAGCGGTTGGAGGCCGCGTCGAGTTCGTAAATGTTTTGGGAGGCGTTCTCCTGAAAGCCGCGGCACGACTCGCATTCCCCGCAGGCCTCCATATCGGGCGTCGGGTTCATGCAGTTGATGGTCTTGGCCAGGATGCGGGCGCAGGTCGTCTTGCCTACGCCGCGCGGGCCGCAGAACAGGAAGGACTGGGCGATGTGCCCGCTTCGAATCGCGTTTTTGAGCGTGGTCGTGATGGCCTCCTGTCCTACGACGGATTCGAACGTGTCCGGCCTGTATTTGCGGGCGGAAACTACGAATTGATCCATAAAAATCTCCTTATACTGAAAAAACAGGCCGACACAGGTTGCCGGCCCCGCCGCCGAGTCGTCTGAAGCGTCGAATCGGCATATGGTTCTTGCTTGCAAAGGTAGGAAAAAAAGCCTATCTTTGCAAAGTATAATATTATATAGCAAAAGGATGTTCGCTTATATCGAGGGGCGGGTGGCCGAACTCAATCCCGTATGCGCCGTATTGGATTGCGGCGGCGTGGGCTATGAAATCCGCATATCGCTCCACACCTATTCCCAAATCAAAGACCTGCCGCAGGCCAAACTGCTCGTTCAGCCCATCTACCGCGAGGACGCGCAGCAGCTGTTCGGCTTCTATACGGCCGTGGAGAAGCAATTGTTCCAACTCTTGGTCTCCGTTTCGGGCGTGGGCGCGAATACGGCCTGTATGATACTGTCGGCCATGTCGCCGGCCGAAACCATCCGGGCCATCCAGCAGGAGGATACGCGTAAGATACAGGCCATAAAGGGCATAGGTGCCAAAACGGCCCAGCGGATTATCGTGGACCTCAAGGACAAGGTCGGCAAGGTGGAGGCCGGGGACGCGGCGGACGCCGGTAGCGTTACGGCCCAGGCTTATCCGCAGCGCGAAACGGCCTTGAGCGCGCTCGTCATGCTGGGCTATGCGAAAAGCGCCTCGGAAAAGGTCTTGGACAAGGTGTTGTCGGCCAATCCGTCGGCGGATATCGAAAGTATAATCAAGCAGGCATTGCAGATGTTGTAGAAAAATACGCTTGTTTACACCAAGGGTATAATGGAAATTCGGCGCCGCCGGATGCGGCAAGTCATCGTGGGAACGGCATTCTGCTTTGGAATGGCCATAGGGGAGGTATGTGCCGCCCCTTCGTCGTTTCAAGAGGCGGCTTTGCCTTCGGCTCCGGCCGACAGCGCGTTGCATTTTCCGGTGCCCGAACCCGATTACGGTGGCGAATTGCCGCCTTCCAAAGATATTTATTTCAAGGCGCCCGCCAAGGAGGAAGTGCGTTTCAACGCGCAGGACAACACCTATACGGTGACGACGAGCATGGGGGGCATGTTGCTCAGTTCGCGCGACATGGACCGCGCGGAGTTCATGCAGTACGACATGGAACGTTCCATGCGCGAATACTGGAAGACCAAAGCCGCCTATACGCCCTCGGCCTCTTCGGGCCTGGGCAGTCTGATTCCGGGGCTGAACATCGACATGGGCTTCCTCGACAATGTGTTCGGCAAGGATTTCATCAAGTTCGACCTGAACGGTTCCGTCGAGTTGATTTTCGCGTTCGTGGGCACGCGCCGCGACGACCCGGCCCTGGACGTGCGGCACCGCAAGACGTTCAATTTCGACTTCGACGCCAAAATCGACATCAACCTCAATGCCAAAATCGGCGACCGGATTAATTTCGACATCAATTACAACACCGAGGCGCTGTTCAATTTCGACAACAAACTCAAATTGCAGTACGAGGGCAAGGAAGACGATATCATTAAGTCCATCGAGGCCGGTAACATCAGTTTCCCGCTCAATACGACGTTGATTTCCGGCGTGCAGGAACTGTTCGGCGTCAAGGCGCGTCTGCAATTCGGCAACACCTATGTGACGGGCGTCTTTTCCGAGCAGCGTTCCGAAAGCAAGTCCATACAGGTGGAGGGCGGCGCGCAGACGTCCAAGTTCGAGTTCAAGGCCGATGAGTACGACGAAAACAAGCACTATTTCATCGGCCACTATTTCCGCGACCACTACCATGAGGCCCTGGCCGAATTGCCGTTGGCCAAGAGCCGCATCAAAATCACGAATTTGGAGGTTTGGGTCACGAACATCGGTTCGCCCGTCGAAAACAA
>CAMXAS010000185.1 GCA_947179195.1 uncultured Bacteroidales bacterium | reverse complement strand
GTATTATGAAAAGGACGATATTAGCACTGCTTTTGGCATTGATATGCGGTTGGGGCTCGGCTCAACAGCGGCGGACGTATGTGAGCGAAGGGTTCCAAGGTGCGCCTTACTATATCCATGATTTGTTATGGGATATCTCGGAGTCGAAATCCAGTTTGGATGTGTTGTATTATTCCGAGACGCAGGAAGCCGGTGGCGTGGAGCCGTGGGAAGGCCTGTTGGGCTATTGGCCGGACGCGGGCCTGCTCACTCAGTTGGATGGCACGTACCGCTACGTTCTCCGCAAAAACAATACGTTGACGATAACGACCAATTACGCGTCGGTCAAATATTATTACCGAGCGAACAGAAGTAGCGTGGAAGGGGCCCGTGTTTTCGGTCTGGCGGCCCGGAAAGGGGGTGGCGAATGGACAGTCGTCCGGCAAATCAGCAAGATGACCGATACGTTGGGTCAAGGCATGCTGGTGGGGGAATTGCCGGAAGATATGCGGGGCGCGCAAGACGTTCAGATATGCGTATTCTATACGACGCCGAAAGACAATACGAACTATTTTCTCTATATAGACGATATCGAGTTTTTCGCCTATATGGACAATGCGTACGGCATCGATTTCAGTTGGAACGGTATGCCTTTTACCACCGACGGCCAACTGGCGGTTGATTTGGTGATGACGAATAAAGGCAACAAGATGGAATCGTGCGAAATCAGCTATGCGCTCGATGGCGGCGAAGTCAAGACGTTTCCGCTGACGTTTGCCGACGGATTTTATCCGGACCAGACCTATGTGAAGGAAAAGTTCGTACCGGAAGGCTGGAACGCGACGGCTTACGGCAAGCATACGGTGGAGTTTTGGATTTCCAAAGTGAACGGTAACGAGATTGCGAACGCCGCGAGACAGACCAAATATCTGACGAACCTCAACCCGGCTACGGCACCGACGTATCGGTACCGTCCGTTGGTGGAACATTTCTCGGCGTCTTCCTGCTCCTATTGCGCCCCGTTGAATGAAAAAATGAATCCCATTTACGCGGAATTGGGCGATACGATATCACTGATTAAATACCCGACCGATTTTCCGGGTAATGGCGACCCTTATGCCACGAACGAAGTGGACTCCCGCCGTTTTTACTACAATATCGGTGGGGTGCCCACGGTTGTATTGGACGGCAAGGTGCTTTTCCTGCAAGGGACTTATGACGGCATCTCCGCCTATCTTAAAGATACCATGTTGGCCGCCGCGAAAAAGAAAGTCTATTTCGATATGTGGTTCGACACCTTGGCGGTCGATGCGGCGCAGAACATCCATATCAGTCTGAAAGTAAAGGCCGTGGGCGGTGCGGAGAATATCATCCTGCATACGGCGGTTATAGAAGGTACCACCCATAGCAACGCTACGACGAACGGGGAAACCGAGTTCCATAACGTGATGATGAAGATGTTGCCGAATGGTTCGGGACGGAAGGTGAACCTGGCGCCGGATACGGTTTACACGTTTGACTATGTCTATGACATGACGCAGACCCATATGGAGGAATTTACCGACTTGCAAGCGGTTTGTTTCCTGCAGACGGCATCGGGCGAAGTGTTGCAATCCGTGATAGGCAAGGCTGGCAGCTACACTAAGGAGGCCGCCGTGTCGTTGCAGTTGGCTTATGTACCCACTTATATCTGCGCGGGGGATGTGCCGGCCGGTTTGCGCTTGGTGGGCGCGGGCGGTACGACCTTGACGTCGGTGGAAGTGTCGGCTAAGGTCGGTAAGACCGGTACGCCGGTGGTACAGACGTGCCCCGCTTCGTTGGCTTGGGGCGAAAGCGCTTATGTGGTGTTCGAAGGCTTGAAAGCCACCGCGACGGGCGAGGATACGGTTTATTTTACGGTTACCAAAGTGAATGGGGCGGTTGATGCCGCCGGACAGACGGTGTGGCATCCGGTTTACGTGCAGCCGACGGACTATGCGTTCTTGCCGGCCTTGGAAGACTTTACGAGTGCCAACAACGCGGGCAGCGCGGTGTTGAACCAATATGTGGATGCGTTCGGCGATAAGGTCTGCGGGGTGAAGTACCCGATGAAAGGCGACCGTTACACGCGTCCCGCTAACACGGGTTATGCGGCTAAAATGGGTATCATGGGCGCGCCCGGCCTGGCCTTGAATGGCAGTGCCCTCCGGGTGGATGCGGACGGTAAGTTGATTGACGAGGCCTATTTCGAGGCTTTGTTGGGACAGACGCAACGCAGCCACAGCATCATGGAGGTGACGCTGTCGGGTGATGCCGAGTTAAGCGGCCCCCGTATCAACCCGCAAGTGAAGGCTTCGTTGTCTTTGACCTCGGCCAAAGATATTTCGTGCCGCCTGTATGCGTTGTTAGTGGAAACCGTAACGGTTGACAATGCGGGCAGCAATGGTGGAGACGTCAAGCGTGTGGTTCAGGCTTTGTTGCCCGATGAAAACGGCAAAAGCGTCAATATCCGCGGCACCGCGAAATCCATTTTGAACGAGTCGGCCCTGAATCCGAAAGTGGAAAATTTCGACAACCTGAAGTTGGTGCTCATCATCAAGGATGCGACCGGCAAGGAAGTGTTGCAGACCGCCGAGTTCCCGTTGAAGAACCTGGGCGTGCCTAACGAAAGCGTGGCGGCCTACGAAACGCTGTCGGTCTATCCGAATCCGGCTTCGGAATCCGTTTACCTCAAGGGTTTGGAAGACGCGGCGATAGACGTGTACAGCCTGACGGGCGTCAAGGTGTTCGGCCTTAGCGGTGTAAGCGGCGACTATACGCTGGATGTCCGGAACTATGTGCCGGGCGCCTATATCATCAAGGTGCGCGAGGGCGCCAAGGTATCCACGGCCCGGATTAGCGTGGTAAGATAAAAACAGTAAAATAACACAAAGAAGATGAAAAAGATATTGTTGGCTTTGGTACTCCTGTTTGGCGTACAGAGCGCGTTTTCGCAAGGTTTACCTTCGGTAAAGATTAAAGACATCAAGGGCCGTGACGTCAATACGGCTGAACTGAACAACGGCGGCAAGCCGATGATCCTCAACTTTTGGGCCACGTGGTGCAAGCCCTGCCTGAAAGAAATGTCGGCCATTGCCGATGCCTAT
>CAMXAS010000184.1 GCA_947179195.1 uncultured Bacteroidales bacterium | reverse complement strand
GCCCCAATCCATGGAGGCGAAGCGGCGGTACTGTTTGTAACGCCACAGCGCGTTTTCCTGAGCGGCCTTGAAGAGTTCTTCGGCTTCGGCCGGGAACATCTTCTTGAGCGAGTTGTAGCGGACTTCGCCGTCGATGAAAGCCTCGAACTTGCTCCAATCCGGCTCCTTGCTATCCAACGAGAACGGATTTTTGCCTTCGGCTTCCAAAGCCGGGTTGAAACGCCACAGATGCCAGTAGCCGCATTCCACGGCGCGTTTGGCTTCGTTCTGCGTCTTGCCCATACCGGCCTTCAAGCCGTGGTTGATACAGGGCGCATAGGCGATAATCAACGAAGGTCCGTGATAGGCTTCGGCTTCCTTCAAGGCTTTGAGGTATTGGTTCTGGTCGCTGCCCATGGCCACCTGCGCTACATAGACATAGCCGTAGGTCATGGCAATGGCGCCCAAATCCTTCTTACGGATACGCTTGCCGGCCGCCGCGAACTTGGCGATGGCGCCGAGCGGCGTGGACTTGGAGGCCTGACCGCCGGTATTGGAATATACTTCGGTATCCACCACCAAAACGTTGACGTCTTCGCCCGACGCCAGCACGTGGTCCAAACCGCCGTAGCCGATATCGTAGCCCCAACCGTCGCCGCCGAATATCCACTGCGACTTCTTGATCAGGTATTGTTCCAAAGCGTGCAACTTGGCGCAATACGGGCATTTGTCGGCGTTCTTGGCCAAAATCGGCTTCAACGTGGCCGCGATTTCCTTTGTCTTTTCGCCGTCTTCGCGGTTGTCGAGCCACGACTGGAACAGGGCCTTCAAATCGGCCGGCGTATTGGCGTCGGCCATGGCTTCCTGCATCGTCTGGGCGATACGGTCGCGCATCTTGCGCACGCCCGTCGCCATACCCAAACCGAATTCGGCGTTGTCTTCAAACAGGGAGTTGGCCCAGGCCGGTCCCAAGCCGTTCTCGTTGCAGGTGTAAGGCATGGAGGGGCAGGAACCGCCGTAGATGGACGAGCAACCCGTGGCGTTGGCCACCATCATGCGGTCGCCGAACAGCTGCGTGATGAGCTTGATATACGGGGTTTCACCGCAACCGCCGCACGCGCCGGAGAATTCGAACAACGGCTGGGCGAACTGGCTGTTCTTGACGCTCTTGGTTACGTCCACGAGGTGGGCTTTCGATTTTACGTTCTTGACCATGTGTTCCCAACGGTCGGCTTCGACCATCTGGTCGAGCAACGGCTGCATCGTCAGGGCCTTTTCCTTGGCCGGGCAGATGTCGGCGCAGTTGCCGCAACCCGTACAATCCAAAACGCTGACCTGCATACGGAACTGCATCCCTTCGAATTCCTTGCCGTTGGCCTTGGCCGTCGGCGTGCCGGCGGGCAGAGCCGCTACTTCGGCCGCATCCATAACGAACGGACGGATGGCGGCGTGCGGGCAAACGTAGGAACATTGGTTACACTGGATACACTTCGTGGCGTCCCACGCCGGCACGTGCGAAGCGATACCGCGTTTTTCGTATTTGGACGTACCGCAGGGGAACGTACCGTCTTCACGGCCACGGAACGCGCTGACGGGCAGGTCGTCACCTTTTTGGTCGTTGATCATATCCACCACCTTCGCGATGAATTCGGGACGGTCGCCACCGTGGTTGCCCATCTTGTCGTCGGCGGGCAGGTTCTTCCAGTCGGCGGCGATTTCCACCTGTTCGTATTCGGCGCCACGGTCAACGGCGGCGTAGTTCATCTTGACGATGTTCTCGCCTTTCTTACCGTAGGACTTGTCGATGGCTTTCTTCATTTCCTTAACGGCGAGTTCGTAAGGGATAACGCCGGAAATCTTGAAGAAGGCCGATTGCAGGATCGTGTTCGTGCGGTTGCCCAGGCCGATTTCCTCGGCGATGCGCGTGGCGTTGATGATGTAGAACTTGATGTCGTTTTCGGCCATAAAGCGTTTCATCTCGTTCGGCAGCTGACGCTTCGTTTCCTCAACATCCCACCACGAGTTCAACAGGAAGGTGCCGCCTTTCTTCAAACCGCGCAATACCGGGTATTTGAAGATGTAGGAAGCCACGTGGCAGGCCACGAAGTCGGGCGTCGTAACGAGGTAAGGCGCACGGATCAGACGGTCGCCGAAACGCAGGTGCGAGCACGTGAAACCGCCGGACTTCTTGCTGTCGTAAGCGAAATAGGCCTGGCAATATTTTTCGGTCGTATTACCGATAATCTTAATCGAGTTCTTGTTGGCCCCCACGGTACCGTCGGCGCCCAGGCCATAGAACTTGGCCGCGAACGTGCCTTCCGGCGCGATGTCGATTTCGGGCAATACGGGCAACGAACGGAACGTCACGTCGTCCACGATGCCCACCGTAAACTGGTTCTTCGGTTCCTTGGCCTTGAGGTTTTCGAACACCGACACCATCTGCGCCGGCGTCGTGTCTTTGGAGCTGAGGCCGTAGCGGCCGCCGACGATAAGCGGACGGTTGTCGCAATGGCTCATGACCTCAACCACGTCGAGATAGAGCGGGTCGCCCGTGGCGCCGGGTTCTTTCGTGCGGTCGAGCACGCAGAGGCGTTTTACGCTCTTGGGCATGACGTCCAACAGGTATTTGGGCGAGAACGGACGGTAGAGGTGAACCGAAATAACGCCGACCTTTTCGCCTTTGGCGCGCAGGTAATCGACGGTCTCGCGCAAGGTTTCGGTAACGGAACCCATCGCGATGACGATGTTTTCGGCATCGGGCGCACCGTAGTACGTGAACGGCTTGTATTCACGGCCCGTGATTTTGGTGATTTCCTTCATGTAGTCGTTTACGATGTCGGGAATGGCATCGTAATACGGGTTGCAGGCTTCACGCGCCTGGAAGAAGACGTCGGGGTTCTGCGCCGTGCCCTTCGTAACCGGATGTTCGGGGTTGAGCGCGCGGTCGCGGAAGCCTTGCAGGGCTTTCATATCGACAAGACCCTTGAGGTCTTCCATATCGATGGCTTCGATTTTCTGGATTTCGTGCGAGGTACGGAAACCGTCGAAGAAATGGCAGAACGGCACACGGCCCTTGATGGCGGCCAAGTGCGCTACGCCGGCCAAATCCATGACTTCCTGCACCGAAGCCGACGCGAGGAACGCGAAACCGGTCTGACGCGTGG
>CAMXAS010000183.1 GCA_947179195.1 uncultured Bacteroidales bacterium | reverse complement strand
GCAGGCGGTAAAGAGAACGAGGGCAATGGCAGAGGCTATGAGCAAGGCGAGGCGTTTCATAGGGCTATTGGGTTAATGGTTAGAACACAAAGTTAGGCATTTTTTCTCTCATCTCCCCGATTGGCATCCATAAAAAAAGCCGCCCCATCCGGGGCGGCTTTTTTGTTGCCGGTGTCGGGCCCGCCGCGCGGCGGACCGACACCCAATCGTACTGTCGCTTAGTGCAGATACACTTTGTAGATGGCCACGCCTTGTTCCGAAGCCACGCGGACGAGCAAGAGCGCGCGTTCGGCGTTGATGGGCAGGGCGAGGTCTTCGCGGCTGTTCGGCGTAAAGCGGCCGAGCTGACGGCCGGTCAAGCCGTAAACCGTTACCTCTTCAACCGTCAGGCCTTTGAGGTTGCGGATAATCAGCTGGCCGTCTTTCGTGCTTACGTTGAAGGCGTCCTTGACGGCGGTTGCGGCTTCGTTGGCCGAACCTTCTTCGAACAGGGCCGTCAGGGTGGTGTCGGCGGTCGCCTTGAAGGTATATACGGCTTCCGTGCTCAGCGTGTCGCCGCCGACCGTCCGCCATGCTACGAAGGTATAGCCTTCGGCGGCCGTGGCCTTGACGGTCACATCGGCATCCTGGGCGTAGCGGCCGTTGCCTTCCACGCTACCGGCGGTTTTGAACGGCAGGACTTTGAGCGTGATGTCGAACGAGTCGGTCGTGGCGGTCTTGAACGTAATCGGCGCGCTCCAGTCGCTGCTGTCCCGGTTGCAGATGCTTCGCGTTTTGGCCACGTAAACCGTCCCTTTCTGCAGGTCTTTCACCGTCACCGTGTCTTTGGTTCTCGACTGGGCGATCTGTTTCGTGATGCCGCCTTCGGGCGTAAGGGCGATGAGGCGGGAGGTCATGATGTCCTGGTCGCTCGTAGAGATGAACGTGGCGCTTTGCATCGAGATATCCTGTACCGTAAAGTTGGCCGGGGCATGGCAGGTTTCAAACGTCATGAACCAACCCGTCTGCGCCCCCGGGGCCACCGTCGTTTCCTTGGCGTCGCAGTAGCCGACCACTTTGACTTTGTAGGTCGTGGCGTCTTTCAGGTTGCTCAGCGTGTAGGTGGTCTCTTTGGTGGTGATGGAGTCCGAGTAGCCGCTGGCGCTTCTCAGCCCCCAGAAGAATTTGTAGTGGTCGCAAACGCCCTCCCACGAATAGGTCGCACCGCTGGTGGAGACGCTTTCACGCGTCAGGTCGCTGACGGGAATACAAACCCCTTCTGCATAAACGTATTCGAAATCGAAGATTTCAAGCAGCATCCAATAGTCGTTGCCATCGGAATCCGGACCGCCGCCGCCGTCGGTGGCTTTCGGGTTATCGAAGTAGAACGCCACCTGGGCGCGCCCATCTTTCAGCAAGTCGGCGGGCACGTCATATTCGAAGGCTTGGTAATTGATGGTGGCGCCGCTGACCGGGATGGTCGCCACGGTGTCCGCCATCGAGAACTTGCCGTTGTGCGACAAAAGGACATACAGTTTGGCGTCGGTGTAATGCGAGCCGATGCTGCCCTCGGTCCAAGTCGTTGCGCCGGGGTAACGGTGAGCGCAATGGGCCTTGAAGCGGATAACCTGCGGATAAACCATGTTGTAGGTCGGAATAAATGCCGCCGGCATCATCAACCAGCCCGCCGGTTCCGTTTCGCGTACCCCCACCGAGGTCGAGCGGTTTTTGCTGTCGATGACCCTGGCGGCACTGGCGGCGGGCGTCCAACCGTATTGTGCCGTACCCAATCTCGCATAGCCTGTTTCGGGCAAGCCGCCGGCCAAGGTGTAAACGCCCCGGTCGAACGGCGTCGGGCCGGGCACGGAGACGGGTTTACCGCCTACCATGATGGTGCTGGGCTCATCCTGCGCCAACGATTCCGTATAGGGGAATTTGAGTAAGGTCGAAAGTTTGGCGGGAGAACTGGCGTAAGCCTTGCCGTACGGGTTACCGCAGTCCGCCGTTACCCGGACAGCATAGGTCGTATTGGTATTCAGGTTGTTGATGGTGTAGGCCGTATCGTTGGCTTTCCGCGTGAGCCAGCTGGCGGACGTGTCGTCGGCCACGCGGTAGGCTACCTCGTAAGAGAGGGCCGCCGGCATATTGGGGTCGGTCCACGTGAACGAAAGGGCGGTGTTGGTGGTCAACGAATCGTTGATGGCAATGGCTTTCACGCTCTCGCAGAGTTTGTCTTCCTTGATGTCAACCGAGCCGATGGCTACGAAAACCGGATCCTTGTCATCATATTCAAACGTGGATACGAAGCGGAACCGGATTTTCTGACCGATGAACGATTGTTCCTCTTCGGCGATTAAGCTGAACGATATGGGGCGGTAACGGTTTTCGTCCAAAGGAATCTCAGCGATATCATGGCCTTTGAAAGAGGCGCCCGTTTGCCATGCGCCGTCGCCAATGGCATATTGGATTTCGCAGTAGTCGCGGGTTGAGGTAACGATGTTGGAGGGGATGACGCCCCATGTTTCGTTGTCTTCCAGCCACTGTGTGTTGAACGTTACGAGGATGCGGTTTTGGTCGGACACGACGGGCGGCGTGATGAGGTCCATCCCGGGCATCGGCATTATCTTCCCATCCCTGTTGAGTCTCGTTTTGGCAAAGACCGCAACCGATGCATATTTGTCGTAAGAGGGTTGGCCGATACCGAACGCGACGTCTCTCTTGCCGCTCGGCACCTCGGTGCGCGTATAGCCGAAGGGCAGGTCACGGTAAACCGTGGATTCGAGTTCGCCGAACGAACGGTCGGTAGGCTTGATGGTGCCGTCGTATTCCCAGTTGGGTATGCCATAGGACAGGTGCGTGAAGTCAATGAGGCCCGGCAACCCGTCGTAGGCGGTACCGATGGCAAGACACAGTTTTTCGGTCGTATAGAGGTAGTTGTTGGGGTCGGCCGTGTTGACCGAGAACGCCAGGATAAAGCAGCCTTCGCCTTTGGCCATGGGCACGTCAAACGTCGTTTCCTTGTCCAGCAGGGCCAGCACCTCGGCGTTGTCGCCTATTTTGTCGCCTTTCTTAAGCTGGCCGCTCGGCGTTACGTTCAAGTCCTTGCTCTTGATGACCAACGCGCTGCAACCCTCGGTCGGCGCCACTCTCATTTTCACGGCGTTGACATCCGCCA
>CAMXAS010000182.1 GCA_947179195.1 uncultured Bacteroidales bacterium | reverse complement strand
AAGGCACGTCGAAGGGCTCGTGGCTGCTGGAGGTCTGCAACACGCGGAAACGGGGGGCGCGGCCAGGCGTTTGGGCTTTAGTTTCGGCCTCCGCCGTCAGGTCATCCAACAGGCGGCGGAACACCCAATGGTCGGGCACGCCCCATTTGCTCAACTGTTGGGTCAACGGGAAGTTGACGTCGGACACGATGTCGGAAAAGCCCGACGAACGCAGATAGGACTGCATATTCGTGAAGTTGACGTCGCCGCCGTAGTAGTAATGCGTCTCGTAGCCCGCCCGCCCCAGGCTGCGGGCCAGACCGGGCAACGACTGCGACTTGTGCGGGTATTTCATGATGCTGGTGGTGGGCTGCGCCGGATAGCCGCTCAGGATGGACACCAGCCCTTTGTCGGTGCGGGTGCCGTTGGCGTAGAAGTTGGTGAACAGGACGCCTTCGGCCGCGAGGCTGTCCAAATGGACGGCCACGGGCTCGCCGCCCAAACTGCCCATCAGATGGGCGGAGAAACTCTCCAAAACGATGAGGAGGATGTCGGGACGCGGCGCGGCGGATAACGCCCAAAGGGTGTCGGCAGGCGCCACAATTTTTTTGTCGCGCACCGCGGGGTCTATAAGCCCCCGCATCCGCCGCGCCGCCTCGTCGGCAGGCATAAACCGGTACTGCGCCGCGAAATTCTTTTGTTTGGACAGCGACTCCACAAGGCTGAACGCGGGGTTGATGGCGGCGTGGTTCAAGCGTTGGTCGGTGCTGAAATAGACGTGCCCCGTATTCATGGAGGCCACCGAGAACCCGCCGCGGATGGGGATAAAGAGCGCGCCCGTCAGCACGAGCAGGACGAACGACACGAGCAAGGGGGAACGGGTGGCCGGCATATGCCACACGCGCTTGCGTAGTAGCACGGCGTAAAAGAGGCCGTAGAGCAGGGCGGCATAGGCCAGCACCGCCAACAGACCGAGGGCGATGTACCCGCCGCTGACGCTGGCCACGGCGTCCTGCGGCGAGGAGAGGAAGTAGAAAACGGGCGTGGCGTCGAGCCGGAAGCCCCAATAGCCGTAGAGCGAGACATCGACCACGAAGACGAGCGCGAGCAACAGGCTGACGAGCAGATAATAGCCCCGGTATATCCAGTGCAGGATGCCCGTGCGCGACCAGGCCGAGACGACGGCCAACAGCCCCGGCACCACCGTGAAATAGGCGGCCACCGACGTATCCAGCACCAGCCCGTGCCAGATGACGCGCACCCAATCGGTGCAGGGCACATCCGCATAGAGCGCGTGGTAACAGAGCATGAACAGCGGCTTCTGCAACACGAAGATGCCGAGCAGCAACAGGTAGGTCTTGACTAATTCGATGAGTCGTTCTTTCATGGTGACTATTCTACATATAATAATAACCCTTTCAGGTATTCGCCTTCCGGGTGGTATATATTGATGGGGTGATCCGCGCCCTGCGACAGCATCTGCACGATGCGGACGCGGCGACCCGACGCGGCGGCGGCCGAAAAGACGGCCTGGCGGAAGTGGTCTTTATCGACGGCCTGCGAGCACGAGAACGTGAACAGCCAACCGCCGGGCGCGATTTTCTCGAACGCCTTGGCGTTGAGCTTGCGGTAGCCCTGCAAGGCCTGGTGCAGCACGTCGCGGTGCTTGGCGAAGGCGGGCGGGTCGAGCACAATCAGGTCGTAGGCGTCTTTTTCCATGCTGTCGAGAAATTCGAACGCATCCTGCGTAAAGCTGCGGTGACGCGCGGCCACGGGCGTGCCGCCGAAATTGGCCTGCACATGGGCGTCGGTCAGGGCCATGGCGCGGGCCGACGCATCGACGGAATCCACCTGCGCCGCGCCGCCGGCCAACGCATAGACGGAGAAGCCGCCCGTATAGCAGAACATATTGAGCACGCGGCGGTCTTTGGCAAAGCGGCCCACAAGGGCGCGGTTGTCGCGCTGGTCGATGAAGAAGCCCGTTTTCTGCCCTTCCTCCCAGTTGGGCAGGAAGACAAGGCCGTTTTCGCGGGCTTGGGCGGTTGGGGCTTCGGACGCGGGTTGCGCCCCGCCCAAGAGGTATTCGTTGCGCTTATCCACCTCAGCCTTGTAGGGCAGCGTGGATTCGGACTTATAGTAGATATTTTGCAGGTGGAACGAGGCGGCTTCGGGCGCGGCGGCTTTTTCGGCTTCGGTATATACTTGCTTCAAGGCCGACGCTATCATTTGCCGGTGCAGATGCACCCCCACGGCGTGCGCCTGCATGACCGCCGTATCGCCGTATATATCTATGACGAGCCCCGGCAGGTGGTCGCCCTCGCCGTGCACCAGACGGTAAATCTGCTGGTCGGGGCGCACGAGGTTCAACGCGCGGCGCAACCGCAGGGCCTCGGCCAGCCGGCGGCGGTAAAAGGCTTCGTCTATGGTCTCCGGCTCAAAACTCAGCACGCGGACGGCGATGCTGCCGATTTGCAACTGCCCCACGGCCAGGAAATCGCCACCTGCGGCATGGACGCTCACGGTGTCGCCCTCCTGCAAGCCCTGCGGCGACCGCTTCGGGTCTATCGCGCCCGAAAATATCCACGGGTGGAACCGCCTGAGCGATTCCTCCTTGCCGGGCCGCAACACGATTTTAGGGTAATCCATCATCTTGGTTTGTTTAGCTTAGTTCAACGCCCGCACGGCCTTTATCCAGTCGTCCACCGTCTTTTCGTTGCGCGTGCCGGCCTGTACCTGCCCCGCCTCATCGAACTCTTTTTCGACTTGCGTCAGCGTGAAAAGGCCCGGCGCCACGGTCGCGCCCATCGCCATCATCAGGACTTGCAGCTGTTGCAGGGCGGAAATGCCCGGCACCATGCCCGACGACACCGTGCAGACGCCCACTTTCTTGCCCATCCACTCCTCGTAATAGGCATCGACAATGTTTTTGAGGGCGGCCGGAAACGAGGTGTTATAGACCGGCGAAACAATGTATATATGGTCGGCCGCCATGAGCCGTTGACGGAAGTCGGCGAGCGCGGCCATGAGCCCCGCTTCGGGCGCGGGGTTCTGCTTTTGGAGAAAGGCGTAACGCTCCGTCAGCATCGGGAAGCCGAAGGCCTTGAGGTCCAGCATATCGACAGACATATATACTTCCTGCAACTTACGCTGCACGCACAGGCTCACGCGGTGGCTCAGCCGCCCGTCGCGCACGCT
>CAMXAS010000181.1 GCA_947179195.1 uncultured Bacteroidales bacterium | reverse complement strand
TTTGGGTGCCCGAAACAAGACTCGAACTTGCACTCCCTTGCGGGAACTAGTCCCTGAAACTAGCGCGTCTACCAATTCCGCCATTCGGGCTAAAAACCGTTGCCGGCTTCTATCGTTGTAGGGGGTGCCCAGGACAAGACTCGAACTTGCATGTCGTAACCGACACTACCCCCTCAAAGTAGCGTGTCTACCAATTCCACCACCTGGGCAAACAAGGCTGCAAAAGTAACACAAAAATTTGTTCTCTCCAAATTTTTTATGCGGTCGGGGCGTTTTTTTTGTCCACGCCCCGGCCGTAAGCCTGTGTTACCGTACAATCGTCACCGTGCCGCTGGTCTGGTATTTGATACCGTCCAATTTCTCCACGGCCTTGAACGAATACATATAGACGCCCGGCGGACAGAGTTGCCCTTTATACCGGCCGTCCCATTGTTCGGAAATGCGTTTGCCGTGGAAGACTTTCTTGCCGTTGCGGTCGAACACCATGAGGTCGAATTCGGCCATGTCCTCGTCTTTGGCCGAACTGATGGCGCCCCACGTGTCGTTCACGCGGTTGTCGTTGGGCGTGAAGGCCGTCGGGAAGTGGAACTGTCCGCAGAACGTCATGGACACCAGGATGCTGTCGCTGTAAATACAGTCGTTGCTGTCAACCGTCAGGATATACAGACCGGCTTTGTCCGCGATATGGTCTTTGTCTTGCAAACCGTCGTTCCACCGGTAGGCATCCATATTATCCGGGCCGTAAATGACGAAAGAGGCACCGCGGCAAATGGACGTGTCGGGCGGCAACGAGAAGTAGGGGAGCGTTCGCGCTTCCAGATAGAGCTCCGCGGTATTCTCACAGCCGTATTCCGAAATCCGGGTCACTTTATACAGACCGGGTTCCGACACATGGATGATGTCGTCGGTGGAGTTGTTGTGGCTCCAGCGCACCGTGCCGGCCGTATATGAAACGGCTTTCAGCATCACGCTTGAACCGTCGCAAATGAACGTTGGCCCGTCGATATAGATATCGGGGGTTTTCTGTACCGTCACGCTCGTGGTGTCGGATTTGGCGGCGCAACTCGTACTCCCGAGCGCGTTCCACACCAAGAAGAAATAGTGGCCGTTCATCGAGGCGTCCATGTCCTCCAGACAATAGTGTAAGTCATCTATGAAGGTTTGGGATACCCGGTGGTCTTTGTTAATCCAAACCAAGGCCTGTCTATTCGGTTCAATATCCGAAACCGGGCTCAGGCAGAGCGATTGCCCTTCGCAAATATTCGTATCCTGAGGCATGCCGCTCAGGCGGGGCAACGGGACGATGGTCATGATGGCGGTATCCGCGCTGACGCAGGCGTTTTGGGTTACTTCCAGGTACAGCGGGCCGTTGTCGGTCCGTTGCCAGCGGATCATGACGGAAGCCTGGTCGTCGGCAATCGTGCGGGCGGCATTGTACCATTTGTAGCGGTAGCCGGGCTCTTCGGGATAAACCCTCAGCCAATCCTCGCCGTCCTCGCAGACGGTGTCCGCGTCCAATTGGATGTGCACCGCTACGGGTTCATCGATGAAGACGTCCGCCGTATCGCTGGCGGTACATTGGTTGGCGGTCGTCACTTTAAGGATATATTGGCCTTCGTCGGATTTCTGCACATCGTTTTTCTGATATAAGTACACGTCGCCGTTCCCCGGTGTGCCGGATATGGGGTCTCCGTCCAAAGTCAGGTCGAACTGCGGCTTTTCGGTTACCGGCAGGCCGGTATGGTATTCGAACTTCAAATCGTTGCCCACGCAGAGGTGGTCGTTGACGGTATTGCCGAAAAGTCTGATTTGCGGGGCCGGATAAAGCGTCAGGGTATAACTCAAGGTTTCCGCGCAGCCGAGCCGTTGCGTCCTAAGCGTGTAAACGCCGTTTTGCCCGATTGGGAATTTGCGGCATAACTTGGGCGTGCTGACGTCCAACGGACTATTGTCGGGACCATACCAGGCGTATGTCGTCGAGGGGAGTTGGTCGGCCTCGAAGCAGAGTTCTTCGCCGGGGCAGCCGGTCTGGGATGAGACACGGCCCGCCTTCTCTACGGAAACCACGCAGCGAAGGGCGAACGTATCGAAGCAGTGATGGTTGTTTTCCTCACCGCGCACGCGGATCAGACTGTCTTGCGTCAGTACAAGGTCGCGGGCGGCATCCGTATGGGTCGGATAATCCAACCATTTATAGGTGTCGGCCCCGAAAGCCGTCAGCGTAAAGGTGTTTTCGCGCGGCACACAGGCCGTTTCGCCGTCGGAATAATCGGTACCTAGGGCACGGATGTGCAGCGGCGGGGTCGCGTAGGCGATGATTTTGGCTTCGGCCGCATCGGAGCAAGTCAAGGACGACGGCTTGAAGCCGGCGGCGTTGGCTTGGTTGCTGACCGTATAGGTCAAGCGCAGGGAGTCGTTCGGCCGCATCGGATAATTGGTCAAGCCCGCATTGGTCAGGTAGGACCCCGTCAACTCGGTTTTGTTCCGCAGGTCGTACAGGCGGTAGGTCGGATTGCCGCCGTTTCCGCTCAACTCTGTGCCGTTCAAAGAGACCGGGGTGTACGGACAGCTGCGTGTTTCCGCGTTCATTGCGGCTTGCGGCTTTGGCACCACCTGCACCCGGAAAGAGGCGGAGTGCATGCCGCATTGGCTGACGATGGCCTGTATTGTGGCGTTGTCCGAAAAAGTGCGTTCGAGGACGGTTCCGCTTCCGATATTGGGCAATGATTCATCTAAGTCGTTGTTGTCCTCGTGCGATATATTCCAAGTAATCGGACTGTTGGCGATGGCGGAAAACTTTATCGTCTCGCCGGCGCAAATCAACGTGTCGGAGGAACTGATGCTTTGGATTTTGCTTTTGTCAATTACATTGACTTTCAGTTTGTCGGTCCATGCGCAGGGCGCCGTGATAATGGCGGAAATCTCCTCGGATTTGGAGGCGATGTAATAGCCTGGGGTTTGTATCCTGTTGTTGTTCCCGTCCCGATACTCGGAAACGGTTGCGCCCTCGGTCAGTTGTGTTAAACTGGGATCCAGCGCGCTACCTTGACATACGGTGATTTCGTGCTGTTTGAACCCTTTGGCTTCGGCAAAGTCCACCTTTTGGATAGGCACCTCATAGATGGCCGTGAAACTCGTGTCGATGGAGGGTTTGGTGGCGGCGCTCTGGTAAGCGATTTTTACCGACAGCTTACAAT
>CAMXAS010000180.1 GCA_947179195.1 uncultured Bacteroidales bacterium | reverse complement strand
CGTCGGCCAAAACGGTCAGGACACCGTTTCCGCCGTGGCAGTCGATGGGCGTCGTTTCACTCAGCAACACCTGTACGGCGGTGCTCAGTTCCACTTCAAAGTCACGGCTCAGCCCGTATCCGTGGGCATCGGTCACCATAAGTGTATATATGTCAGGCGGCAGGCTGTCAATCCCCACGTCGCCGCGTTCCGTAGCCGTGAAATCCGCCACCGTCCCGCCTGCCGCATTGCGCCATACGATATGGTAAGGCGGTACGCCGCCGTCGAGATAGGCCCTAATCCGCCCGTTGTCCTCCGAACGGAAGTCTTCCTCCAAAAAGGCCTTCTCGCCTTGGCAGTGCAGGATATGCAGGTTCGACAGCGATAGCGAATCGGGGCTGTCCACCGTGTAATCCCGTTCAAAACGGCAGCCGTTGGCGTCGGTCAGCGTCAGGCGGTAAACCCCGCTCCAAAGGCTGTCGGGCAAGACCCCGTCCCAACGGGCGGTTTCGGCCAACCAGTCGCTCTCGCCCTGCCAGGCGGCGGTATGCGGCGCGGTGCCGCCCTCGATTTTCCAGTCGATATGGCCGTCCGCCGCCCCGTAGCCGCTCACGGCGGTAAGGTCAACGGTGGCGTCCAGCGGTCGCGGCGCGCTCAGATAAAAGCTGTCCATGGAAACCACGCCCTTGGCGTCGGTTACGGTCAAAAGATAACGGCCTTCGTCCAAATGCGCCGCCGTAAGGCCGTCCTGCGTCAAGAGGGGCTGTCCGTCGCGTTGCCAGTCGTAGCGGTAGGGCCGTGTGCCGCCCTCTACGAAGGCCTGCAACGCCCCGTCGTGGCTGTCGGCACAGCGGATAATCCGTTGCAAGGAGATTTCGCTCCTCAGGTCGGGTGTCTTGACGATTTCCGCCGTGTCTTCGAAAAAGCAACCGTGGGCATCCACAATGCCATAGCGGTAAATGCCGTGCGGCTGCCCGCCGATTTTGGCCGTGGTGTCGGCCATGGCGCGCCACCGGTTCGGCGCGGTTTGATACTCCCACATATGGGCGTAAGGCGGCGTGCCGCCCTGCACGAACAGATGTATGGCGCCGTTGTTGGCCGGGGCAACGGCCTGTTGGTAGAAACTGCCCGCATACGTCTCTTCCGATGCGCTCGCCCGTGCCGTCAGCGGTTCGGGTTTCACCATCGTGCCGTTCAGCGCGAGCGCGCAACCGAAGCGGTCCTGCACGCGCACTTCAAAGCGGCCTTCGGTCAGGCCGTTCAGCCGTTCTGCCGGTGCCGTCTGTTCGAAGCCGTTGCAGAGCCAGCGGTAGGTGTAAGGCGGCGTGCCGCCCCGTACCTCGGCCACGGCCCGCCCGTTCTCAAATTCGTGACAGGACGGCGGCGTCAGGTGCAGCGCGCCTTGCAAGGCTTCCGGTTCGGGGATGTAAAAGCGGCAACGGCTTTCGATGCCGTTGTCGTCCGTCACATAAAACGTATAGTATCCGGCGCGCAGTTTCCAAAGCATCGGGAACACTAATTCCGCTTCGTCATCCGCACCCTCGTAACTGAGGCGGTAGCGGTAAGGCGGCACGCCCCCTTCGACCGAAGCCTGCGCCACCGCTTCCCGTCCGCCTTGGCAACGGATGCTGTCGGTCTGCCGTACCGAACACGTAAGCGCGTCCGGTTGCGAAACACTCACGCGGAGCGTGTCGCGGCAGCCGTGCGCGTCTTCCGCCAGCAGGCGGTAAGTCCCGCCGCCCAAGGCCAGTAGCTCCGTCAGTCCGCTTTCGAGTTCGCTCTCCTGCAAGACCGCGCCGCTTTCGTCCAGCCACCGCAGTTGTTTCAGCCCGCTGCCTCCGCTCAGGAAGACACGCACGGCCCCGTTGTCGGCCGAGGCGGGCGGCACGCCGTCCGTGCAGCCGCCGTAGGAGGCGTCCTGCACCTCCGCCACGGTCAGGCTCAGGCGTTCCGGCTCCGTCAACGTCCGTGTCGCCGTCGCGCTCACATCCCGGGCATCGGTCACGGTCAGTCCGTAACGCCCGGCCGGCAAGCCGCCCGCCACCCCGTCCGTGCCGGTTTCCGCCAAGGCCGTCTCCGCCGCCGCGCCGCCGTCCAACGCGCGCCACGCATAGCGGTAGGGCGGGGTGCCCCCCGTCACGCTCGCTTGCAACTCGCCCGTCGTTTCGCCCTGGCAGGCGATGCCGGCGGTCACCGTCAAGCCCGCTTGCAGCGGCGCGACGGCCGGCACGGTGATTTCAAAGGAAGCGGAACACAGACGGTCATCCCAAACCATCAGCCGATAGTCCCCGCTTTCGCAATGTTCCAATACGGGAAGTTCAGTATATACCGTTTGGCCGGTCGTCAGATTCGTCCATTCATAGTGGTAGGGCGGCGTGCCGCCTTTGATGAGGGCGGTCAGGCGTCCGTCGGCCGCCACGTCCGGCAATGTCCCATCTTGATAACCCGCATAAGACGGCGGTTCCACGTTGATAGCTTCGGCCGTAATCGGCGCGGGTTCGTTGAAAATCACTTCCGCCGTCGTGCGGCTGCCGTAAAAGTCGGTCACGGTGGCGCGGTAGGTGCCGGCCGGCAGATCCGTCAATTGGCGTTCCGTGCTGCCGTTCGACCATTTTACGGTATAGGGCGGGTAGCCGCCGCGGATCCACAGCATACAGACACCGTCATATCCGTTGAAGCAACTGACTTCTTGCGATTTGTTGATGCTTGCGCTCAAACGGTCGTAAGACATCACCGTAATCGTCGTGTCCACCGTGCAATTGTTGGCGTCGCCCGCATGGAGCGGATAGTTGCCGCCTACCTTGTTTTTCTGCGGCAGGGAAAACGTATTGCACGAGACCTTGCTCAGCGGCGGCGTGCCGCCTGTGGCATGGGCGTCGAAATAGCCGAGTTGCATCTGTCCCTGCGGGTTGTAATGCACGTGTTGCAGGCTGTCTATGACAATGCGGAGCGGGGAGTCCGGTTGCCGGATATTGGCCGTATATTCGGTCCAACAGTTCCGGGCGTCGAATACCTTTAGTTTGTAGCGGCCCGCCGGCACGTTTCTCAACTTGAAGCCGTCCGTAAAGTTATCCCAAAAGCCGGAAAGCGGCGGCGTGCCGCCGTCAACCAGAAACGTGGCCGCCCCCGTGTGTTGTCCGTGGCATTTCACATCGGTCACGGATGAAAGGGCGAGGCTGAACGGTTCGGGCTCCGTGAGGCTGAACGAAGCCGTCGTTTTCAGTTTGGGCAACAGCCGGTGTTTTACCTCTACTGTATATAT
>CAMXAS010000179.1 GCA_947179195.1 uncultured Bacteroidales bacterium | reverse complement strand
TTCTACGAAAGTTTTGACAATGTGACCGTGGACGCCACGGGCTCCGGCTACGTACCGGAAGGCTTCACGCTCTATAACGACGACAACGAGTTGCTGGACGACCTCTCTTATTTCGATAGGGCTTGGAAAGTCATCCGCGGCATGAACGGAGAAGGCTATGCGGCCGCCCCCTCGTCGTTCCCCTCCCAGACCGCGCAAGCCAACCGTTGGCTGATAACCCCGGCCATCTCGCTCAAGGACGCTTCCGCCCCCAAACTCTATTTCCGCGCCAAAGCCGCCCATAGCCAGGCGCGTGACGGGTTCGTGCTGAAAATATCCACGACCACGGCGGACTCCACGGCGTTCAAGAACATCCGTTCGGTTCGGGAAGCCCAAAGCAAATGGACGGACTATGTGTTCGACCTGAGCGACTACAAGGGGCAGACCGTCTATCTCGCTTTCGTACAGAACTCCATCGGCAAGCTGATGATTGACATCGACGACATCCGCGTGGGCGAAACGACGACCGGCCTGGGCGCGGCCTGCAACAATGCGTATATACCACTCTACATGATTCACACGCACGAGGGCTCCAATATGCCGTTCCCCGTTTCGGCCACGTTGCAGAACTGGTCAAGCACGCCGATTACAAGCGCGCGGCTCTGCGCCCGCATGAATGACGGCGCGGTGATTGCCAAAACGTTCAAAGGCTTGGAAATCCAACCCGCCGGCGCGGCTTCGCTTGCCAACCAAACGTTCTCGTTCGACTACATTCCCCAAACGGCCGACCCGAACGCCGTATTTGAAATCTGGTTCGACCAAATCAACGGCCAAAGCGTGAGCACGGAGCACAGCAAAGTCAACTGCTTTGTGGCGGAAGAGACCGATATGACCTACAAGCAAGTGCTTTTCGAGATTTTCTCCTCGGCCATATGCACCAACTGCGGCCCGTGGAATAAGTTATTCCATAAGTGGGATTCCATCCTCGGCGGTAACGACATGAGCCGGCCCGAAGGTTTCGTGGCGGCCAAGTTCCAAGTCAATGTTCCGGACCCCGGGGACCCGCTCGTAACAAACGAGACGGAAGCGCGCCGCAACTATTACAACATCGGTTCGGCCCCCTACTGGGTCATGAACGGCCGTCGCTTCCAGCTTCACGGTGGCTCGGTAGAAGCCCCTGAAACGTATCAGGCTATCGTGGATTCGTTGGCTAAATACCAACGGACGGTCAGCCCGGTTGCGCTCCAAGCCAGACTGAACGTCGTGGGGCAAACGTTTACAGCGGAGGTTAAATCCACGGCTAAACTGCCGGTTCAAGGCACCTACCGGCTGTATGTCGTTTTGCTTGAAGACTCCATCCACGGAGCGGCACAGATGAGCAATGAAACCGAATACTACAACATCGTCCGCAAGATGTTGCCCAACGCCAACGGCACGACTTTCGCCACCCCGCAACCGAACGAAGCAAACATTGAGAACACCTATACCTTTACCTACACCGTGAAGGACGACCCGCATTTCTACGGTAGCCTTGACCGCGTGGGCGTCGTGGCCTATATCCAGAATACGGTGACGCGTGAAATCATCCAGGCCGCTTACGCTTCCGCCAACGGCGGATGGTCAACCGCCGGCACTTGGGTCAACGACAGCATTTACGGCCTTGACCCGGGCGTACCGAACGAATGCAAGCGCGAAGCCGCCGCGGACGTCATGCTCTACCCGAACCCCGTAAGCGAAACGGCCACGCTGTCGTTCCGCCCGCTGAGCGGCAACCGGCTGACGGTTTCCATCATCAATATGCAGGGCCGCATAATGTCGCGCCAAACGGTACAGGGTTCTACGGAAACGCAGACGCTGACGTTGCCGACCGCCGGTTTGACGGAAGGCCTGTATATTGTATATATTGAAAGTGCCGACGGACGGACGTCGCTCAAGTTATTGAAAAAATAAACCCGTTAAGTTTTACAACGCGCTATGAAACGTAATTTCATGACCCGCCTCGCGGCGGTTTTCGGCATCGCGTGCCTGATGGCCGGCGGTAACCTCCAGGCTCAGACCGTCCATGCGGACTACGAAGACGGCGGCCTTTACATCCGTCTCAAGAAAAGCACGGCCTTTGCCGTTAAATCGGGCGAAAGCCGTTCGCTGAACGCAGCCCGGTTCAACTTTCTAAACACCGAGTTGAAGACCTACGGCATCCAGTCCAACGTACAGTCGATGGGCTTTGCCGACAACGACGCGCTGAACCGCACGATTGCCGTGACGATAGACAGCATTGAAAATATAGACGCATTCGTCGAATACCTCCGTCAATGCCCGGAAGTGGAAATGGTGGAAAAACGCCCCGCTTATTACATCTGCGGCGAAGGCCTGAAAGCGGAAGACTTGGGCGACCCGCTGAGCGCGGTTATCGGCACTAGAAACCAAAAATGGCATTTGGACGCCATCAACACCGAGGCGGCTTGGGAATTGGCCACGGGCAAACCGCACATCAAGGTGGCGGTGGTCGATAACGCCATTTGGGAAAGCCACGAAGATTTGGACATCGCCCCCGAAAACCTGTATAACATCCATACGGGCGAAGTGGGTAGCGCGGCACCGCCTGCCGGTGTAAACCAGAGCGCCGCCTGCCAAGATATATACAATGGCAAATGTCCCGCTTACGAATGGTCGCATGGCACGCATTGCGCAGGCAATGTGGGCGCCGTCCGCAACAACGGCATCGGTGTGGCCGCCGTGGGAAGCGGCGTCACGGTCATGGGCGTCCGTTGCGCCACCAACAACGTGCCCGGTTCCGTAAGCAATGGTTTCGCAGGCGTGCGTTGGGCGGCCGAACACGGTGCCAAGGTCATCAGCATCTCGTGGGGTTCCCCCGCCCAGCCCGCCGCCACCGAACAGGAATTACTGAAATCCTGCTACGAAAAGGGCATCATCATCGTGGCCGCGGCCGGCAACAACAAGACCAATATGTGGTTCTATCCGGCGGCTTTGCCTTATGTCATTTCCGTGGGTTCGGTCAACTCGGACAAAAAATTCTCGACCGAATTTTCGAACTTCGGCAAATGGGTGGATATCCTTTCGCCGGGCGGCTTCATCATGATTGGCGCGACGCGCAGCGAATATTCCGTATTGAGCACGACGTTCTGCACCAACCAGGGTTACCGTATCAAATGCAACGACAATTATTTTGACGGTATGTATTACGACGGTATGTACGGCACGTCGATGGCGACGCCCGTGGCGGCCAGCCTCTGCGGCCTGTTGCTT
>CAMXAS010000178.1 GCA_947179195.1 uncultured Bacteroidales bacterium | reverse complement strand
AGAACGTAAACCGGCTTTTAAAGTCCTTGAACGGGGCATAGACCTCGTCTTTGGGCGAAAGCAACGGCTTGTCGATGCCGTAAGCGGCCAACGGCCAGTCAATCCGCAGGTCGGCATCGTTCCACGGCAGACCGCCCTCCGTTTCGGGCGCGTAAGGCGCCGTGACCTTATACGTAAAGACCGTATCATCGCAGAGGCTCAGAAAGCCGTGCGCCATACCGGCCGGCAGGAAGAACTGCCATTTCTCGTCGGCGTTCAGTTCCACGCCGTACCATTGCCCGTAGGTGGGCGACCCCACCCGCAAATCGACGGCCACATCCCAGACCGCCCCGCGCACCACGCGCACGAGCTTGGCCTGCGCCTGCGGCGGCGTCTGAAAATGCAATCCGCGCAACACGCCCTTGGCGGAACACGATTCGTTGTCCTGCACGAACTCGGCGTGCAGGCCGGCGGCTTCCCACGTCCGCTTGGCGTAACTCTCCATGAAATAGCCGCGGGCGTCGCCGAAAACCCGGGGCCGCATCAACAGCAGCTCCGGAATATCCGTTTGTTTGATTTCCATCGTCTAAAAAACTATACGTGCACGCATTCGCCGTAAGCGATGGCCACCGCCTCCATCAAGCCTTCCGACATACTCGGGTGCGGATGGACGGCATGGATGATTTCGGGGCCCGTAATGCCCTTCTCCATAATCATCAAGGCCTCGCCTATCATTTCGGTCACGTGGTCGCCAATCAGGTGGCAACCCAGCATCTTGTCGGTCTTGGCGTCGAAAATCACCTTGACGAAACCGTCGCGCAGACCGCCCGCCGTGGCCTTGCCGGAAGCCGTGAACGGGAACTTACCGATTTTGAGTTCATAGCCGGCTTCGGTGGCCTTCTGCTCGTTGAGGCCGATAGAGGCCACTTCCGGCGTCGTATAAGTGCAACCCGGCACCTTGCCGTAATCGAGCGGCTTGGGGTTCAAGCCCGCGATATGTTCCACGCAAATCAAGGCCTCGTGCGAAGCCACGTGCGCCAAGGCCTGACCCGGCACGATGTCGCCGATGGCGTAGTAGCCCTCCACCGACGTGCGGTAGTATTCGTCCACCTGCACCTTGCCGCGTTCCACGGCAATGCCGCATTCTTCCAGGCCGATGTTCTCCACGTTGGTGACCACGCCCACGGCCGACAGCACGATGTCGGTCTCGATGACTTCCTCGCCCTTCTTGGACGTGACATAGACCTTGCAGCCCTCGCCCGTCGTATCGACTTTCTCGACGGTCGTACCCGTGAGCACCTTCATGCCGTTTTTCTTGAAGCAACGCGCCAGCTGCGCCGAAACGTCGGCGTCTTCGACCGGCACGATGGACGGCATGAACTCGATAAGCGTGACCTGCGTGCCGAGGCTTTGGTAGAAATGGGCGAACTCGGAACCGATGGCCCCGGAGCCCACCACCACCATGCGCGCCGGCAGATGATCCAGCACCAAGGCCTCGCGGTAGCCGATAATCTTAAAGCCGTCCTGCGGCAGAGCCGGCAGCTGACGGCTACGCGCACCCGTGGCCAAGATGATGTGCTTGGCCTCCAACGTCTCGGTGCCGCCGTCGTTCAGACGTACTTCCACCTGCTTGCCGGGCTTGAGGCGCCCTTCGCCAGCTACGACATCCACTTTGTTTTTATTGAGCAGATAGGCGATGCCCTTGCTCATCGTTTCGGCCACGCCACGGCTGCGCGCCACGATGGCCGTCATATCGGGCTTGAAATCCCCGGCCACGACGCCGTATTGCGCGGCGTGTTTGACGTGCGTGAACACTTCGGCGCTCTTCAACAAGGCCTTGGTGGGGATACAGCCCCAGTTCAGGCAGATGCCGCCCAATTCGGCGCGTTCCACCACCGCCGTTTTGAATCCCAGTTGCGCGGCGCGGATGGCCGCCACATAGCCGCCGGGGCCGCTGCCCACAACGACGATATCGTATGAAATCATAGTTTTTCAGTTTGTTTATTTATATATACAAAACTACCCCAACTTATCGGATAAGCCGATAGGTATCGGTGGCGATGACCTTTTCCTCGTCCGTGCTTACCAACAGCACCTTCACTTTGGAGTCGGGCGTGGAAATCACCGTGTCTTCGCCGCGCAAGCCGTCGTTGAGTTTCCTGTCGAGCGAAACGCCCATGTATTCCAAGCCTTCGCAAACCCGCGCGCGGACGTGGAAATCGTTTTCGCCTATGCCGCCCGTAAAGAGGATGATGTCGGCACCGCCCATCGCCGCCGCATACGCGCCGACGTATTTCTTGACGCGGTAGATGAACATATCCAAGGCCAGGCGCGCGCGGTCGTTGCCGGATTCGGCCGCCGCCCACAGGTCGCGCATATCGGAGGAAACGCCCGAAACGCCCTGCATACCGCTTTTCTTATTGAACAAGGCCGTGGCCTGGTCGGGCGTCAGATGTTCGTCCTGCATGATCGTCAGCACGACGCCCAAGTCCAAATCGCCCGTCCGCGTGCCCATAAGCAAGCCCTCTACCGGCGTATAGCCCATCGACGTATCCACCGACTTGCCGTTCTGAACGGCCGCGATCGAGGCGCCGTTGCCCAGGTGGCAGGAGATGATGCGCGTCTTGTTGATGTCCATGCCCGTCATGCGGCAGGCTTTCTGCGCCACGAAGCGGTGGCTCGTGCCGTGGAAACCGTAGCGGCGCATCCGTTTCTTTTCGTAATATTCGTAGGGGATGCCGTACATATAGGCGTAGTCGGGCATCGTCTGATGGAAGGAGGTGTCGAATACGGCGCACTGCGGCACGTTGGGCAGCAGGGCCTGCATCGACGTGATGCCTTTCAGGTTGGCCGGGTTGTGCAGGGGCGCGAGCGGCACGCAGGCTTCCAAATCGGCCATGACTTCGGCGTTGACCAACACGCTTTCCTTGAATTTCTCGCCGCCGTGCGCCACGCGGTGGCCGACGGCGCCGATTTCGGCCACGTCCTTGATGACCCCGTGCTGCGGATGTATCAAATATTCAAGCACCCAGTTGATGCCTTCGGCATGGTCGGACACCGGCTTGCTGACCTTGAGTTTATCCTTGCCCTTGGCCTGATGCGTCAGGTCGGCATGGTCCAGACCGATGCGTTCCACCAAACCTTTGGCCAACAAATCGGTTTCTTCCTCGGATTTCATGTCTATCAACTGATACTTGATAGACGAACTCCCGCAGTTCAATACTAAGATTTTCATGGTATATCTGATGTTTTTATTTATCCGTTTCCGT
>CAMXAS010000177.1 GCA_947179195.1 uncultured Bacteroidales bacterium | reverse complement strand
AGCGGGTAAAAAATGAACGGCATACAGCAGGCCGCGCACCCAACGCCGCGGCCAGGCTTGCACCCACGGCCGCCAGCAACAGAAGCCGACGGCATCCAATACGAAAATAGCGACGAACAGATGCAAAAGTGATATATACTTAGGCATCTCCAAGCGCATGAACACGAACAATACGGCTATACCCGCCAAATAAGCCAAGGCGACCCGTACCCACGGACGTTTGAAAAAGCCACGCATACCGGCTTGCGGTTTTATTGACCGATGATGAACTTATAACTGATGGTGCCCACCTGTTCTTCGGGCGCGTTCTCCTTGGGCACGAAGCGGGAGCCCATGGCGGCGCGGCGGGCGGTGGCCCACAGCTGCTCGTCCATCGTCGTCGTACCTTGCACGCCGGGTTGCGTGCGGACGACCTCGCCCTGACGGTTGACCCATATCTTGACCACGACGATGCCCTGTTCCTCGGAATTGTATTCCGGCTTGACCAGACTCATCAGCGTGCGGCCCGCCAAAGAGAACGAGATGCCGCCGCCCGCACCGCCACGGCCATAGGCCGTAGCCTGCTCCCGACCGGTCGGGCTGCCCATGTCGCCGCTTCCGGGCTTGATGCCCTCGCCCGCCGCAGGGGCGTCGGAGGTCGTTTGCTTGCGCTTGCCTGGGTAAAGGGCGAGCGGATTCAAGGCCGGTTCCGCCGGTTTTTCGGGTTCGGCCTTGGGTTTGGTCTGCGGTTCAGGCTTCGGCTGAGCCGGTTGGGGTTTCGGTTGCGGTTTAGGCTGCGGCTTGGGTTTCGGTTGCGCCGCAATGGCCGGGGCTTCCGCATCGGTAGAGGTCAGCACGGCTTCGTCGGCGTCGGGCGTCGGTTCCTCCATCGCCTCGGACGACTCCGGCAGCGCGTCGGACGCATCGGTCGGCATCGGTTCCGCCCCCATGCCGGCATCGGCATAGCCCAAATTGACTTCTATGCCGTATTCGGGCGGTGGCGGCACCCAATAATGCAATCCCAACAGGTGGAGCAACCCCACGAGCAGGCCGGCGAACAGGACGGTACCTATCCACGCGGGCCAACGGGCATTATCTTTCTTGTTTGCCATAACTCACTATTCATGCGGCGCCGTCGCCAAAATCACTTTCAATTTGTCGGTTTCGTGGGCGTTGATGCGGTTCACGGCATCCAATACCGTCACCACGTTCTGAATCGGCACCGTCTTATCGGAGCGCAACACGATCGTGGCGGCGGGATTGGAACGCGAGGCTTCGTAAATCGCCTCCTCCAAATCGGTCGGTTCCACCCACGTCTGTTCCACAAAATATTGCAGTTCCTCGTTGATATACACCGTCAGGTTCTGCTTGGCCATCGTCTGGCTCTCGCTGCGGGGCAGCAACAGTTTGATGGCGTTCGGGCTTACGAGCGTGGACAGCAGGATAAAGAATATAAGCAACAGGAACACGAGGTCCGACATCGACGCCGTGCTGAAATTGCTGTCCCGCTTATGTCTATGTTGAATCGCCATAAACGTTTATTTTACCGGTTCGTTGAGCAGGTCCATAAACTCGGTGCTGCGCGCTTCAAGCGTATATACCAAATTCTCGATACGCGCCACGAGATAGTTGTAGCAGATATAGGCGATGATACCGACGATAAGACCGGCTACGGTCGTGACCATGGCCTGATACATACCGTTGGCCAGCGTGCCCACCTCGATGTTGTTGCCACGGGAGGCCATATCGAAGAACACGCGCACCATGCCGACCACCGTGCCGAGGAAACCGATCATCGGCGCCGCGCCGGCCGACGTGGACAACCACGCCAGATGCTTTTCCAATTTGGCCACTTCCAGTTTGCCTTCGTTCTCGATGGCCGCCGTAATATCGGTCAACGGCTTGCCGATACGCGAGAGCCCCTTCTCTATCATGCGCGCCACCGGGCCGTCGGTCCGCTGGCAGAGCGCCACGGCCGATTCCACTTTGTTGTTATAGACGAAATCACGGATGCTCATCATGAAATTGGCCTGTTCCTTACCCGCGCGGTGCAACAGCACGCAACGCTCGATAAAAATATATACCGTCAGCAATAACAGGAGCACCAACGGAATCATAATCCAACCGCCTTTGAGGGCGAGATCCCATATCTTCAAGGTTTCCTGCGTTCTCTCCACGGCGGGCAACGCGGCATCCGCCAAGCCCTGCACCGTTTCCGGATTCATTGTAATTTGCAACAACATGATATTTAGGTATTAAATGTCTTTTTTACAACGCCATCACGCGCGCCACTTCCAACCATTCCGGCTGTATCTGCGGATGCTGCTTGGTGGCTTTCGCAAACGGCGTTTCCTTGATTTTATTGTTGATTTGACCGATCATGACGCCGGAACGCCCTTCCAGCAACGCCTTGACGCCGGCATAGCCCAAACGGCTCGCCAACACGCGGTCGGCGCAGGTGGGCGAACCGCCGCGCTGGATATGGCCCAAAATCGTGACGCGCATATGGTAATTCGGCAAACGTTCCTTCACCAGGTCGGCCACCTCTTTCGCGCCGCCCAGTTCGTCGCCCTCGGCCACGATGATGATGCCCGACGTCTTGTGCTTACGCTGGTCGTATTCGAGTTTGGCCACGAGTTTGTCGATGTCGGACACCGTTTCCGGTATCAGGATGTCTTCCGCACCCACGCCGATGCCGCTGTTGAGCGCGATGAAACCGGCATCCCGCCCCATGACTTCGACGAAGAACAGGTTGTCGTGCGAACCGGCCGTGTCGCGCAGCTTATCGACGGCTTCCACCACCGTATTGATGGCCGTGTCGTAGCCAATCGTATAGTCGGTACCGAACAGGTCGTTGTCAATCGTGCCCGGCAGCCCCACAATCGGGTAATGATAGGCCGAACCGAGACTCAACGCGCCGCGGAACGTGCCGTCGCCCCCGATGACCACGAGTGCGTCTATGCCCTCGTCCTGCAGGTTCTGATACGCCTGCGCCAAGCCCTCCTTCGTCAGAAATTCGGGGCAACGCGAGGTTTTGAGGAAGGTGCCGCCGCGTTGGATGATATTGGCCACCGAATGGCCGTAAAGCGGGATGAATTCCTTAGTGATTAAACCTTGGTAACCATGACCGATGCCGACCACCGACAGTTTCTCGCTCATGGCCGTGCGCACGACGGCGCGGATGGCCGCGTTCATGCCCGGCGCATCGCCGCCGGAAGTCAGAACCCCTATTTTTCGAATATGTGACATACCGCCTGTTTATTTGGTTTTACGCGCG
>CAMXAS010000176.1 GCA_947179195.1 uncultured Bacteroidales bacterium | reverse complement strand
ACGTTTTCGCCCCCCGCTCCCCCCGGCTCCCGGTCGTGCGGCCGCACTAAGCGGGCCGCCTGCCCCGTATCCTCGGTCTCCGTGCCCGCCACGCGCCACCGAAATTCATACGTCGCCCCGCTGCTTTTCTTATAGACGGTCTCGCCCGACCACAGCAAGGTTTGCTCCATTCCCCGCTGCCGGTACAGCCGCCAGCGGTTCTCGCTTCCCTTCTCACCCATTTGGAAATACAGCGCCTGCACGGCCGAATCCGCCCAAAGCGCATCGCCGCCCGCCCAGCCGCTCAGCCATATATAATAGCGGAAATAGTTGGTGGACGACGGATTGAAACCGGTCCAAAACCGCCCCTGCCAGCACAGGCCGTCCCGTTCGGCCTGCGTCCAAAACGCAGCCTGGCCGATGGAATCGAACGGTTGCGCCGGGTCGCCCCACAGGGGCCGCATCAGACACAAGGCGGCCTTGGCCTCCGTCCCGTCGGTTCGCGCCATCCCGTCCTCTAAAACGAAAGCCGCCGTCTGCCCCGTCCAATCCGACCAACCGTTCTCAAAATCCGCCGCCCAATACACGGGCTGCTGCGCCTGAGTTTCCACACCGTCCAAGCCGCCCGCGTTCCACCATCCCAAGCCCAAAAGGGCATAGCGCCACCATCTGCGCCGTCTTCCTGCTTTTTTCATCATTTTTCATTACATTTGCGCTTCCTTTCCGATGGGTTCGGTCACAAGCCCGGACCACCGGCCCGAAAGCCGTTTTATAATATACGTTTGAGGGTCGGAAACATATGAAAAAAAGTTTGAAAATGTCTGAAAAACTGAAGATAGCCGTTGTGGGCGCCACGGGTTTGGTGGGCTCCAAGATGTTGCAGGTCATGGAAGAATACGGCTTGACCAATATCGAACTGTTGCCGGCGGCCTCGGCCAAGTCGGTGGGCAAGGAAGTGCGGTTCGCGGCGCAGAACCACCGCGTGATGTCGGTGGAAGACGCCATCGCGGCGCATCCCCACTACGCCATCTTTTCGGCCGGCGGTTCCACCTCGCTCACCTACGCGCCCCGCTTTGCCGAAGTGGGTTGCACCGTGGTCGATAACTCCTCGGCTTGGCGCATGGAGCCGAACGTGCCGCTCGTCGTGCCCGAAATCAATATGGATGCCGTCAAGCCCGAACACCGCATCATCGCCAACCCCAACTGCTCCACGATTCAGATGGTCATGGCGCTGGCACCCATCCACAAGGCCTACGGCATCAAACGCTTGGTCATCTCCACCTATCAGTCGGTCAGCGGTTCCGGCATCAAGGCCTTGCGTCAGCTCGAACACGAAGAACGCGGCGAGGAAGGCGAAAAGGCCTATCCGTATCAAATCCACCGCAACCTGTTCCCGCACGGCGGCGACTTCCAGAACGACGGTTATACGACCGAAGAGACCAAACTGCTGAACGAAACGCGCAAGATTCTGTCCGACCCCAACATAGGCGTTACGGCGACCGTCGTGCGCGTTCCGGTATCCGGCGGCCATTCCGAAGCCGTCAACGTGGAGACGCGGAAGCCGTTTGAGCTCTCCGACATCCGGACGTTGCTGGAACAGATGCCGGGCGTGCGCCTCGTGGACGATCCGGCGCGCCTGCTCTACCCGATGCCGCTGTTCGCCTACGACAAGAACGAAGTATTCGTGGGCCGCATCCGCCGGGACGAAAGCATCGAAAACGGCTTGAACCTTTGGATTGTGGCCGACAACATCCGCAAGGGCGCGGCCACCAACGCCGTGCAAATCGTCTTGCAACTGATTGCGCAACGCGCCTGAGACGATTTTCCCCCTAAAAAAGTATGACGCTTCCGCATAAAAATTTTGGGCTTTTATTTGGTTTATAAAATAAACTACTTTATCTTTGCGTTATACAAAGCCGGTCAGTGCGCACGAAAGGCTATTGTAAAACATTATTTTACTAATAGTTAAACTTTAAAAATCATGCAAAACGAAACGTTCAACGAACAGGACAGTCTTCGCGTCATCACCGAAATGATCCACAAGACCAAGAACAACGTCATCAAAAAAGACTTCAACGAATTCCTGTTTTACGGCTACGCGGTCCTCGTGGCCGCCGTCGCCATCTACGCCACCGTGTATTTCACGGGCGATCCCCGGTTCATGTTCCTTTGGACGGCCATGTGCCTGCTCTACCTCATCAAGACGTTCGCGCTCAGGAAGCCCAAGCCCGAGGCCGTCACTTACTTGGAAGACATGATGAACAAGGTATGGAAAATCATCGGCAGTATGTTCGGGCTGACCCTGCTGGCCATGTTCGGTTGCAGTCCCCTCGTCGGCCGCATCGACTTCTCGCTCATGATGCCGCTTTCCATCATCTACGCCGGCATCGGCACGTCCATCACCGGCTTGATTATCAAGGAAAACAGCCTAACTTACACGCCGCTCATCGGCTTGGTTTTAGCCACGTATATGCTGCTGGACGGCACTTACGACAACAGTTGGAACCTCCTGTTCGGCGTTGCGTTCTTAATCTTCATGGTCATTCCGGCCCATATCTGCCGGCGTAAATACTAACCGTCATGAAAGAACTGAATCCTTTGCTGCATTCCCAACTGCGGCTGGCCATCATTTCACTGCTGTTGTCGGTGGAAGAAGCGGATTTCAACTACCTCAAGGAACAGTCGGGCGCAACGGCCGGCAACCTGAGCGTACAGATAGACAAGCTTTCAGAAGCGGGCTATATCGAGGTGCGTAAGGAAATCGTCGGCAAAAAGCCGCGCACGACCTGCCGTATCACGGAACAGGGCCGCGAGGCCTTGAACGAATACGTCACGGTGTTGAAAGAATATTTGGGTCACAATTTCTAAGATTTACGGGTGACCCGACGGGCCTTCAAAAGGAAAGCCGCTCCAAACGGGGCGGCTTTCCTTTTGACTATATACAACGAGGCCGAAGCCCCACGCCAAAGCCTATTTCAGCAGAAATTCATCGACAATCTGCGTCAACTGCGCCTTCTGCAACAGGCCGGGCTGTACGGCCGGCTGACTGCCCACGGGCAGGAACAGCATGAGCGGGATGCTCTGCACGCCGAAGACCTGCGCCAATTCGGGCTCTTTGTCGATATTGACCTTATAGACTTTGATTTTGCCCTTGTAGGTCTTCGCCACGTCTTCGAGAATGGGGCCCAACATACGGCAAGGCCCGCACCAGTCGGCATAGAAATCCACAATGGCCGGCAGCTTGCCTTTGTATTTGAACTCCTGCGGCGATTCGGTATAGTCATAGAC
>CAMXAS010000175.1 GCA_947179195.1 uncultured Bacteroidales bacterium | reverse complement strand
CCACCGACGATGACACGACGGCCATCGAACGCCTGTTGTTGGACGCGCAGGTGGAGGTCTATCCGAACCCGGCGAGCGAAACGCTGTACGTGGATATAGCCGGCGAAGGCGTTTACGAAGTGTCGCTGTCGAACATGGCGGGCACCGTGGTGGAGACATTCCGCATGGAAAGCGGCCGCAAGGCACTGAACGTAAGCGGCTACAAAGGCATCCATGTGTTGCGTGTGGCTAAAGCCGGCGCGGCCGCCATACGGAAAATCATGATTCTTTAACCCTTGTAAAACAACAATCAATGTATATGAAAGTATTTCAAAAAATCAGCCTCAAGCTCGTATGCTTGACGGCGTTTGTTCTGCCGGCGAACCTCTTCGCCCAGAACGGCACCCCCGGGAAACCGGTGGTGGACACGATTCGCGACAAAACCGTCACGCTTTCGTGGCGTACCGCTGAAGAGATTTACGGCCTTTTCGATGACTTCGAAGGCCATAAGGATTTTGCCATCAACTCACCGGGCACCGTCGGCTGGCAATATGCCGATATGGACCACGACCGTGAATACCTCATCGGCGACTATCAATTTGACGGCGCACAGTTGCCGTCGGCTTTCCGCGTATGGAATCCGTCGAAAACGATACCGGCCTACGAAGTACCCCGCGGTTTCCCGCATTCGGGCGAAAAATGCTTGATTTCGTTCGCCACGCTCAATGACTTCCGTAACGACTGGATTATCAGCCCCGATTTGACGAAGTACAAGTTTACCGACTCCATCCGGCTGTCGTTCTGGGCGCGCACGTTCAACAGCGCCTACGGCGGCAACGAAAGAATCAAAATCGGTTATTCGACCACCGACGCCAAGGTGTCTTCGTTTACGTTCCTCAACGGCGGCGAGCCTTACGAGGTGCCCGAAGCCTACCCTGACCCGGAAACCTTCTATTTTGAATTCAAATTCCCGAGCACGGCCAAATATGTGGCCATCAACTGTGTGACCAACAGCGGCCAGGCGTTGATTATCGACGACATCGCCATTGGCACCAACAAGGTGATGCCCAACAAGGGCGCGCACAACTACCTGCTCGGCTACAACCTCTATCGCAACAACGCGAAGGTGAACAACGACCTCATCACGCAGACCACCTATATAGACAATGCGTCCGACTACGGCAACGTGGCCTATTTTGTGGAAGCCGTGTTTGAAGACGGCACCACCAAGCGGTCGGAGACGTTGAACACCGTGATTCCGGACATCCGCATCCTGCCGTTTACCGAACGCTGGTATGAATACACGCTGACGGAGAACTTCTGGAAAACCAATCCGAATAAATTCGACGACTATGGCCAGCCCCGACCCGGCTGGAAGGTTGACTACCGCGAAGGTGGCCTCGTTATTCCGGCGGCCACGTTCAAACCGCCCTTCAACGAGCAAGGCTACAGCGATTACTGGCTCGAGAGCAAGGAGCTGAGTGCAAAGGGCCTGGAAGGCGTGATGCTGTGCTACGAAATGGCTTTCTGGCGCTATAACGGCACCGGCGGCAGCAGCGTGGACGAATATATCAAGGTGGAGATTTGGGACGGTTCGAAATGGAATACGGTTCAGACCGTTACCAGTGCCAACAACTCTTTTGACTATACGCGCTTCTATCTCGACATTACCCAATACGTAAAAGACAAGTATTTCAAAATCCGTTTCAACGGCGGCGGCCGCGACCCGTTCAGCGTAATGGGTTGGTATATCACCTACGTGAAAGTATATGAGAAAGAGAAAGCCACCATCAGCGGCACCGTGACCTGTGCCGGCACGCCTATCGCGAATGCGGCCATCACGTGGACGAGCGCGGACGGAGACGTTTATACGGCTGTCAGCGGCGCCAACGGCTCCTACAGCATCCCTGACGTGGACGCCAACACCTACACGCTGACCGCGACGAAGGACGCCTACAACCCGTTCGAGGCCACGCAAATCGAAGTGGTGAAAGGCAGCAAGAACTATGATATCGCCATGACGCAGCCCATCGTGGCCGCGCCCGCCGCCGAAAAGACCTATACGCTGGTGGCCGAAGCGACGGAAGACGGACAGCTTACCTTGAACAATACGGGTAACGGCCCCGTGCGCGTGAACATCGACATCGACTACGCCAACCTGACCACGCAGCAGGAGCCGGCCTTCAAAACGCTCAAGACGTTCCGTCCCAAGGACTTGATGCAGTCGGCCATCGGTTTCGACGGCACGTATTTCTATACGGCTAAGAGCGACCAATACGTGGGCGACGGCGTCATCGAGAAATACGACCGTGACGGCAACTTTGTGGAATCGTTCCAGCCGAGCATCCATGTAAGACGCTACTTCGGCTTCGCGTTCGACGGGCAGGATTTCTATACGGCCAACAACGACAACATCATCCGCCGGCTTGACATCGAAAAGAAAGAATTCATCGGCGAAATCGTGACCGAAATCGAGAACATCAACCACATCGCCTACGACGAGGAACGCGACGCCTTCTATGTAGGCTGCCTCAACTCTATCGCTTTGGTGGGTAAAGACGGTAAGACGATTGAAAACGAAGTGGTATTGCCCACCGCCAAGTTCGTAGGTTCGGTCTATGACCCCTACTTCAAGGCCGGCCCCACGATGTGGATTCTGGACCAATCCGAGACGAACAACATAGCCAACGGCTATACCATGGCCGTTATACGCCGGTTCGACCTCAACACCAAGACCGTGCGGAACGACTATACGTTCGACTGCAGCCAGTTGCCCGGCTTCGTTTACGGCAACGGCCGCAAGGGCCGGGTATGGGGTGAAGCCATGTTCGGCACGACGCGCTATTTGGACGGCCATTTCGTGATGATGGGCGTGATACTCTCCGACCCGGGTCTGATATTCGTCCTGGATATGTATAACGTGGAAAGCTGGCTCCGTCCGAGCACCTACCGGACCGAGATAGCGGCCGGCGCTTCGGTCAATATCCCCTACACGGTGGATGCCGCCAACCTGGCCAACGGCACGAACCGCGAAGCCACGATGCGCATCCTCTTCGACCCGGCCATTCCGGCGCACAGCCAGAAGATAAAGGTCAACGTAAACGGCAAGGCGACCTTGGCCAAACCCACGGGCCTGACCGCTACGGTTCAGAACGACGAGAAGGCCGTATTGACGTGGACGGCGGCGGATGCCCCCACCGCGCCCGCTTCGTACAACATCTACCGCGACGGCGAGAAAATCGGCACGGCCACCGCGCTGACTTATACCGACAACAACCTCAAGGCCGGCCTTTACCGCTATGAGGTATCGGC
>CAMXAS010000174.1 GCA_947179195.1 uncultured Bacteroidales bacterium | reverse complement strand
GTATTGCTGTTGCCGTTCGGATTGTCGGCCAACAACATCCGTATTGTCGGCACGCCGCAAATTACGAAGAAGGACACTAAGATGGCGGCCATTACGTTTACGGTGGCCTGGGACAACAGTTGGAAGTCGTCCAAGCCGGCCAACTACGATGCGGCCTGGATTTATGTCAAATGCTGGGACGGCGACCAGTGGAACCATGTTTATCTGGAAGATACGGGTCATACGCCGGGCAATGCGCAGTTGGCTAATTATTTGGTCACAAGTCGCGATGGGAAAAAGAAGAAATATCCGATGACCTACGAATTGGGCAAGTCGGTCGTCTATAAGAAATGGCATATTGACCCGAATGAAGATTCGGTGGTTGGCAATGTTGGCTTGTTCCTATACCGCAAGGATAGCCTTGGTGCGGGGGATGTCGTGGTGCCGGGCGTATCCTTGCTTTGGAACTACAATTCCCAAGGTTTTACGTACGATGATGACTTGGTGGTGAAGGTATTTGCGGTGGAGATGGTCTATGTACCTCAGGGGGCGTTCTACCTTGGGGGTATGGGGACGGCCGCTTCGCAGGTGGCTTCGTTTACGTCCAATGGTGCTACGTTTGGGACGCCTTTCCGCGTAAAATCTGAAGGTGCGATTACAATAGCCAATAATGCGCTCGACAGCACGCTTTGGAGTACATCGGGTATAGCGGCCGGTACGTTGGCGGCGGATTTTCCCAAGGGCTATCAGGCGTTCTATATTATGAAGTACGAATTGACGCAGGAGGCCTATGCCGACTTTTTGAATACGTTGAACCAGGGCCAACAGGATGGCCGTATTCAGGGCACGTTGGCTTCCATTGCTGTGGGCGGCTCCATTTGGAACGGTAACGCGAATGCTTTGGCGATGTATCGACACAATATTGAAGTTTCGCAACGGGCCCCGACTGTAACCTTCGGCGTGGATGCCAACAATTCGGCACCCGCCACGCCCAACTCGTGGAACGAGACGACAAAAGTAACGCGTACATTAAGCGACGGTACGGTTGATACGTGTCTGATGGGCATTGACGGACAGGATTTGTCTATTAACTTCGTGTCGCTGTACGACCTTATGGCTTATGCCGACTTTGCAGGTCTGCGTCCGATGACCGAGTTGGAATACGAAAAGGCCTGCCGCGGTGACCGTCCGGTTGTCAATGACGAATACGCTTGGGGAACCGTTACGATGACTTATTTTAATCAGCCTTTTCATGTATCGGCTGGTACGTATGTTACTAGCTATAATACAACGAAAATTATCGGTGTAAATACTGGTAGTGAGCACGTGGGAGATGATTACAATTGCGGTGCGACACATGGCGGAACGCACGAACGAAGTGACTGGTGGAACAATTGGCGAGTTTGGTTTTATGGCGCACCGCTTCGTGTGGGTTGTTTCGCCGACTCCACCTCTACACGGGCCGCGGCCGGTGCCACTTATTGGGGTGTGATGAACATGAGCGATAACTGCTCGGAGATCTGTGTCAGCGTGGGCAATACGAGTACGGTCATTTTGGGCCGTTCGTTCGTTGGCGTTCACGGTGATGGTCAACTCTTGCCCAACGGCAATGCCGATGTAACAGGATGGGCTATACCGGCTGCGGTTGCTGCGTCGTCGCACTATTTTATCCCGCGCGGTATGGCATTTGGTACCAATGTGACGGGTTGGGTCCGCAACGGGGCGACATATGATACTTGGAAAGGTAACGATTGGAATCCTTTTGAAAATAAACTATCGGGGATGGTTTCCTCTCGTGCCTATGTTAACCACGGGGTACTCCCCAATACCCGAGAATACACCTCTTTCATGCCGGGCATCCGTTGTGTGCGTACGGCTAGTGCCAAGAAGTAAACAGATGAAATGAATGGCAGGTTGCGGGGTGTGCCGGATGGTGGTTTCGCCCCGCGGCTGTGCGGGATACCTTATTATATAGGAAATAAGCAAACCTGATACGACGTATGACGTTGGAACAAGGTGCATTTCGGTTTTGGAAGATAGGCCGGTGGATGGTCTTGTGGCTGTCTGCTTGTTGCCTTTCTGCCGTCAAGGCCAACAACATCACGGTGCTCAGCCCCAAGGTGGTGGAGCATAGTGGTGACGGTACGGCCCACGTGCAGTTCGACCTCATGTGGGAGCATTCGTGGAAAGACAACATGCGCGGCAACTGGGACGCCGCCTGGGTCTTTATCAAGGCCTATCAGGGCGATGCAGGCGTATGGACCCATGTCTATCTCGATGCCGACCCCGAGGCGCATACGTATGCTTCGGCCAATGTACCGATGCGCATGGCGTTTCCGGTCGAGAAAATCATGGGTGCGCAGCGCTGTCCGGGTTGCTTCATCTATCGGCGCGATGCCGGAGCCGGCCCCAACGAAATCCAAGGCATCAACGTCAAATTCAACTATACCGACCTCGGTTTCTTGCCCAAGGACTCGATTATCGTCAGCGTATTTGCCATAGAAATGGTCTATATTCCCGGCAACAAGTTCATTGCGGGCGATGGCGTTTCCACCAATACGTTGCGTCTTATCGGTACCGACCTCAGTGTGGGAGCGGGCCAGGTGGTACAGGAAATGGGCGTCATTACGGCGGCCACGGGCTATACGTTCAAGGGCGAGGCCATTCCGGCCGCCTACCCCAACGGCTACAACGCGTTCTATATCATGAAGCATGAGATTTCCCAGCATGCTTATGTCGATTTTCTCAACACGCTGTCGCAGGAACAGCAGGCTTCGCGCGTGCCGGTAAGCCCCAAGGCGGCCGACAAGAGCTGGGCCATGGCCTTCGGCAGTTATACCAATCCCTCCACCTACCGCAACTACATCCGGGTGCGTACGGGCGCCATTGCGGACGTGGCGGCCATTTACGGCCACAGCATAGGCGGCAGCAATTGGGACCGGGAGAGCAACGGCGGCAACATCGCCTGCAACTTCCTCAGTTGGGACGACGGCTTGGCCTATCTCGATTGGTCGGCTTTGCGGCCGTTTACGGAACTGGAATACGAAAAGGCCTGCCGCGGCCACAAGCGCGTTATGCGTGGCGAATACGCATGGGGCGAACGGACGGGTGTGCCGGTGCCGGCCACCAACCCGTTCAAAAACGCGGGTTTGGCTAACGAAGAGGCGGCCCTGGCCACGGCCAACTACCTCGAAACGGCCAAGGCGCCTTGGGTCATGCGCGTGGGGGCTTGCGCCAAAGACTCCACCACGCGTTACGAATCGGGTGGTGCGTATTACGGCGTTATGAACATGAGCGATAACCTTTGGGAGCGTTGCGTCAATGTCTCTACGGCCGTGGGCCGTT
>CAMXAS010000173.1 GCA_947179195.1 uncultured Bacteroidales bacterium | reverse complement strand
CCCCAGTCAATACCGAACATACCCATGGCCGACAGGTAAAGCCGCAACCCCACGCCCGCCGACTTGTAGAGGTGGAACGGGTCTATCTGGTTGGAGATGGCCCAGCTGTTGCCCGCCTCGAAGAACGCCAGCGCGTAAATCGTGGCCACCGGGTTGTTGGAGAGCGGGTAACGCAACTCCAGCGTCAGTTTGTTGTAGGCCGTCGCCCCGCTTGCGGGCGAGAGCGAGTTGTTGGCGTAGCCGCGCATCCCGATCAGCTCGCGGCCGTCGAGGGCGAAGCCCGTCAAGCCGTCGCCGCCGAGGAAGAACCGTTCGAAGGGCGGATAGCCCACGTTCTTGTTGTAGTAGCCCATATAGCCGAGGCGGAAGCGCGCGTTGACGACCAGGTTCGCAATCGGGTTGAAATACCAACCGGCCTTGAACGAAATCTTATAGTATTCCAGCAACTTATAACGTTCTTCCGGGTTTTCGCTCTGGTAGAGCGTGTTGCCGAGCGCGGAATAGGGCGGCGTCAGTTGGGCCGTCAGCGACAGCGTGGAACCCGTCTTGGGGAAGAAAGAGGCGTCGAGGTTCTGCCGCGAGAGCGTGATGGAGTAGTTGACGTTATGGCTCACGCCATTGTCGAGCATCTCGTTCACCTCGTAGTTCTGCATCGCGTAACGCTGATAAGTGAGGGCCTGATAGAGCGTGAAGAAGTCGTCGGGCCATTTGAGGCGCTGCCCCAAGCCCACCGAAACGCCGTCGATGTCGAGGCGGCCATAGCGCGCGTCCTGCTTGGAGAGGTTGTTCGACTGCATCGAGTGGTTGTACGACACGCTGAACGCCAGCGGCTTCTTGCCGCCAAGCCAGGGTTCGGTAAACGAGGCCGACACCGACCAGTAATAGGTGCCGTTCGACTGCGCGCGCAGGCTCAGCTGCTGCCCGTCGCCGGTGGGCAACGGCTTCCAGCGGTCTTTCTTAAAGATGTTCTTGATGGAGAAGTTGTTGAACACGACACCAATCGTGCCCACGATCATGCCGCCGCCCCAGCCGCCGGAGAGTTCGAGCTGGTCGGAGCCCACCTCCTCCACCTGGTATTCCAAGTCGGCCGAGCCGTCGGCGCGTGGCAAGGGTTCGGCGTTCAGCGTCTCGTCGTTAAAGTAGCGCAACTGCCGCAAGGCGTTGATGGAGTTGACGAGTTCGGTACGGCTGAACAGCTGTCCGGGCACGGTGCGCGTCTCGCGCAGGATCACGTTGTCGTTCGTGCGCGTGTTGCCCTTGAGCCGTATTTCGTTGAAACGCGCCTGGTTGCCCTCCACGATGCGGATTTCGATGTCCACCGTGTCTTCATACACCTGCGTCTCCACGGGCGTGGCGCGGAAATAGAGATAGCCGTCGTCGAAATACATCGCATAGACATCCACGCCGTTGGGGTTCATCATCAGGTTCTGATTGAACTTCTCCTCGTTGTAGAGGTCGCCTTTCTTGATGTTGAGCACGGCCTGCAACTGCTCGTTCGTATATTTCTTGTTGCCGACGAAGTTGATGTTGCCGTAGTAATAGGGGTCGCCCTCGTAAAGTTTGATTTTGAGGCCGATGCGCTTGGGGTCGATCGTGTAGAGCGAGTCGTCCACCACGCGGAAGTCGCGGAAACCCTCGCGGTTGTAAGCCTTGACGAGTTCCTTCAGGTCGTCCTGAAATTCCGACGGCACGTATTTGGAACGCTTCCAAAAGCGGAGCGGGCTTATTTGCTTGGTGTTCTTGAGTTTGCGTCGCAGGCGGTTGTCGGTGAACGCCAAGTCCTCCTTGTTGCCCGCGTTGGACACTTTCTTGGCGAATTTCTTCCAGAACGTGCTGCTCGCGTCGTCCACGCGCTTGGCCGTGTTGCCCTCGAAGTCGATATGCTCGATTTTGACCTTCTCGCCCTTGTCGATTTTCACCACCAGAATCAGCGCGTTGGAGGAGGCCGTGTCCACCCGCTTGACGACCTGCACCTTGGCGTTGAGGTAAGCCTTATCGACCAGCACCTTCATGACCTTTTTCTCCAGCTGGGCGATTTTGTAGTCGGTCACCACGTCGCCGTCCTTAATCGAGATTTCCTCCTTGATTTTGTTCGTGATGGCCGTCGTGGAACCCTCATAGACGATGCCCGTCACGCGGGGTCGCTCCTCCATATAGAGGTCAAGATATATACGGTTGCCCTCGATTTGCGTGGCCGTAATCTGAATGTTCTCGAACAGACCCTGCCGCCAGAGTTTATCCAGGGCGTCGGAGATGAAGTCGCCGGGAATGGTGACGCGCTGCCCGACCTTGAGGCCGGAGAGGTGGATGAGCGCGCTGTTATCCAAGAAGTTGACGCCCGACACCGTGATGTCGGCGATTTGATACTCTTTCGGGTGCAGGTAGGAAACCGTGCCCTCGGTCATGTCCTGCGCGGAAGCCGGCGCGGCCGACAGTCCCAAGGCCAAGAGCCCTTGGGTCAGCCAAACGCAACAGGAGAACAGCCGCCGGTTTCTCATCGCGCCGTACCTTCTCCTTCCCCGGCCACCTGCGAGGCGGTCTTGCCGAACCGACGCTGCCGTTGCTGATAGTTGACGATGGCTTCGAAAAACATCTCCTTCGTGAAGTCCGGCCACAATACCGGCGTGAAGTAAAGCTCGCTGTAGGCGATTTGCCACAGCAGGAAGTTGCTGATTCTGAGTTCGCCGCTGGTGCGGATAAGCAAATCGGGGTCGGGGATGCCCGCCGTACACAGGAAGTCGCCGAAACGCGCTTCGGTGATGTCGTCCGCCGCGAGTTGCCCCTCGCGCACGGCCTGCGCCATCCGCTTGGCGGCGCGCACTAATTCCCAACGGGCGCCGTAACTCAGCGCCAGAATCATATCCATGCGCGTGTTGGCTTCGGTCAGCCGCAGCGTTTCCTCCAACTCGCGGCGGACGTCGGGCGAAAGGCTGTCCGTGTCGCCGATGACGCGCAGGCGGATGCCGTGCTGCATGAGCAGGCCCGTTTCCTCCCGCAACGACTTGACCAACAGGCTCATCAGCGCGTTCACCTCGTCCTGCGGGCGGTTCCAGTTCTCAATCGAAAAGGCGTAGAGCGTCAGATAGCGGATGCCGGCTTCCACCGAGGCTTCCGTGATGCGCCGTACCGTTTTGGCGCCCTCTATGTGGCCGGCCTGCCGTTCCAGACCGCGCGAGGTCGCCCAGCGGCCGTTGCCGTCCATGATGACGGCCACGTGTCGCGGCAAACGTTCCGGAACGATCTGATCTTTGAAAAGCATACGCCTTGCAAACCTTAGGGTTAACGGTTAAAGGTTTTTGCGTTTGTAGCGGTCGATGGCGCTTGTGGAATAAGCCGG
>CAMXAS010000172.1 GCA_947179195.1 uncultured Bacteroidales bacterium | reverse complement strand
CCCGGACGCCGTTTGGGCGTGTCCTCCGCCTTGGCCTTGGGCTTGCGGCCGCGTTTGGCCGGCGTGGCCGTCTTTTGGGCCGCCGCAATCAGTTCGGCCACCGTCTCGCCCTTGCGCGGACGCCCCGGGCGGCGTTTTACGCCCGCGGCCGCCAGTTGCGCCGCCGCTAATTTGGCTTTCGTCCGAACCCGTTTGCGGGGCCGTCCCGGCTTGCGTTTCCGTTGGGGCTTTTCGGCCTCGTCCGCTTTCAGCATCCGTTCGAAGTCAATCGGACGGCCGCGTTTGCCGTTCGATTTCAACGATTTGAGGTCTATGCCGTAGCGTTCGCTCTGCGCGATGATTTCCTTCTTGTTGCCGGCCGCGTACATCGTGGCCGTTTCGAATTCCTGCCGTTCGATGGCCGCTTTCACGAACGCGCGGAACAGCGGGTGCGGGTTCTCCACCGTACTCTTGTATTCGGGGTGGAACTGCACGCCTATGAAGAACGGGTGCACGCGGCCCGACAGCGTGACGGCTTCCACCAGTTCCACGTCGTCTTTCTTATAGACGCCCACGCACTGCAAGCCCGCCGCTTCGAAGTCGGCGCGGTAGGCGTTGTTGAATTCGTAGCGGTGGCGGTGGCGTTCGCTGATTTCGCTGCGGCGGTAGGCCTTATACAGCAGCGAGCCTTTCTTCACGGTGCAGGGGTAGGCGCCCAGCCGCATCGTGCCGCCCATCTTGGCCAAGCTCTTCTGACTCTCCATCAGGTGGATGACCGGATGCGTCGTCAGCGCGTCCATCTCCGCCGAATGCGCGTCCTCCCAGCCCAAGACGTGGCGCGCGAATTCCACCACGCAGCACTGCATACCGAGGCAGATGCCCAGGAACGGGATTTTCTTCTCCCGCGCGTAGCGGATGGCTTCGATTTTGCCGTTGATGCCGCGCATCCCGAAGCCCGGCGCCACCAAAATCCCCTGGCAGCCTTTGAGCAACGTGCCCACGGTGGCTTCCGTAATCTGTTCCGAATGCACCGTGCGTACCTTCACCTTGCACGAATGCGTCACGCCCGCGTGGATAAACGATTCGTAAATGGACTTGTACGCGTCCTTCAGTTCCGCGTATTTGCCCACCAGCGCGATTTCCACCTCTTTCTTGGGGTTGTGCAGCTGTTGCAGAAACGCGTTCCACGATTTCAAGTCCGCTTTCTGCGTCGTCGGATATTGGAAAATCGACAGGATTTCGTGGTCGAGCCCTTCTTTCTGCATCAGGACGGGCACTTCGTAGATGCTCTGCGCGTCGATGCTCTGCATCACGCGGTTGGGGCTCACGTTGCAGAACAGCGCCACCTTGCGTTTCACGTTGTCGCTCAGGTGTTTCTCGGTGCGGCAGACGATGATGTCGGGCTGCACGCCCAATTCCTGCATGGCCTTGACCGAGTGCTGGGTCGGCTTCGTCTTCAGCTCGCCGGCCGCCGCCAGGAACGGCACGTACGTCAGGTGCACGACGGCGGTCTCGTTCTTCATCTCCCATTTCAGCTGACGGACCGCTTCGATGTAGGGCAAGGATTCGATGTCGCCTACGGTGCCGCCTATTTCGGTAATCACGAAGTCGTAGTTCGACTTTTCGGCCACGAGCAGGATGCGCCGTTTGATTTCGTCCGTGATGTGCGGAATCACCTGCACGGTGCCGCCCAGGTATTCGCCGCGGCGTTCCTTTTCAATCACCGACTGGTAGATTTTACCCGTCGTCACGTTGTTGGCGCGCGAGGTGCGCACGTTGGTGAAGCGTTCGTAGTGGCCGAGGTCGAGGTCGGTTTCCGCGCCGTCTTCGGTCACGTAGCATTCGCCGTGTTCGTAAGGGTTGAGCGTGCCCGGGTCGATATTGATGTAGGGATCCAGTTTCTGAATCGTGACCTTGAAGCCACGGCTCAACAAAAGCCGCGCCAAAGAAGCGGAAATGATGCCTTTTCCCAACGACGACGCCACGCCGCCCGTCACGAAGATGAATTTCGTCTGTTTTTGTTTCTTTCTCATAGCCCTTACTCCCCTAAAAAGGTTTTCAAATGTCTGCTGCGTGAAGAATTCTTGAGCCGGCGGATGGCCTTCTCCTTGATTTGGCGGACCCGTTCGCGCGTCAGGTCGAATTTGGCCGCGATTTCGTCCAGCGTCAGGCCGTGGTGGCCGCCGATGCCGTAGAACAGGTTGATGACGTCGCGTTCCTTGTCGGTCAATGCGGAGAGCGCGCGTTCGATTTCACGCGAAAGCGACTCCTTCATCAGCGACTGGTCGGTGGTCGGCGCATCGTCGGGGATAAAGACGTCGATAAAGTTCGTCTCCTCGTCCTGCACCAGGGGCGCGTCCATCGAGACGTAGCGCGTGGTGATGTTCAGCACCTCCGCAATCTTCTCTTTCGGCATCTCCAGCGACTCGGCCAATTCGTCGAGTGAAGGCGGACGCTCGTAGAGCTGTTCCAGACGCGAGGCTTCCTTCTTGATTTTGTTCAGCGAGCCCACCTGGTTGAGCGGCAGACGCACGATACGCGACTGTTCGGCCAAGGCCTGCAGGATGGACTGGCGGATCCACCATACGGCATACGAAATGAACTTGAACCCGCGGGTTTCGTCGAAGCGGCGCGCCGCCTTAATCAGCCCCAAATTACCCTCGTTGATGAGGTCGGGCAGGCTAAGCCCTTGGTTCTGATATTGTTTCGCCACGGAAACAACGAAACGCAAATTGGCTTGGGTCAGTTTTTCCAACGCCTTGCGGTCGCCCATTTTGATTTTTTGCGCCAAAATAACTTCTTCGTCGGCCGAAACCAAGTCCATTTTACCAATGTCCTGCAGATACTTATCCAAGGACGCGGTTTCACGGTTGGTAATCGACTTGGTGATTTTTAGCTGTCGCATACGCTATTACGTTATATAAAGTTGATTTTAAATATCGTTTTTCAAAGGCAATAAAAAACCGTCCGGAAAATCTTTCCGGAACTTGCAAAAATAAGCATTTCCTTAAAAAAAGCCAATTGGATGAAAGGGTATTAAATAAAATCACTATCTTAGCGGCGAAATTAGCGGCAAAAACCATGCTGACAAGCGATATTTTAAATAGTCTCAAAAATTATAAGGCCGACAAATCAATGGTTTACGGTATTGAGGAGTTGGGCTTGTTCGGCAGTGTCGCCCGAGGGGAACAGGCGGCGGGAAGCGACATTGACGTTTGTGTTAAACTCAATCCGCCGTCCTTTTTCAACCGGATGGCCATTCAAGAAGAATTGGAACATCTTTTTCATTGTAAGGTGGATGTCATATCCTTAGGTGCTGTCATGCGGCCCCTTTTCAAAAAAAATCTGGAAAAAGATGCCATTTACGT
>CAMXAS010000171.1 GCA_947179195.1 uncultured Bacteroidales bacterium | reverse complement strand
AACCGAACGTCAGCGTGCCGTAAACGGCGGGGCAGACGGTATCGGGCGTGCCCGTGGTGTCGGTTGCGGCCGCGCGCCAGTCTATCGTCAGTTTGCGTCCGCGGAGTTCCCATGTGGCGGGCGTAGTCTCCGGGCATACCGGCAACGGGAAGAGCCGCTCGTTATAGGCGAGGGTCAAGCCGTCGATGGCGCGCGTGCGGTCTTGCCGGCCAATCCAACGGCTTACCGCCACCGCATCCGCCCGGTCGTCCCGGCTCATCAGCAAACGGTAAACGAGCGCGGCGGTCGGTAAATCCATTTTTTGGCCGTGGAGGGCGGCGCGGCGGTAGTGTTGCAGGCATGGCTCCAACAAGGCCGTGTCGCCATGCAGATAGAGTGCATATATACCATATATACCAGCGCAAATCGGATAGCGGTCAATGTTTTCAGCAAAGGTATGCAGGTCGCGGTTCAAGGCGGCGGTATAGCGGTCGGCGTCAGGGCCATATACCAAAGCGGCGGTGTAAAGGTAACGCAGGCGTGCGGCGGTCGGCGGAACCGCGGCGGTGTCGGCGTCCCGTTTTCCGTAAGCCGTCCGTTCGAGATAGGGCAGCAGGGTGCGCTGCAACAGCCGCAGGATGGTTTGTTGTTTTTGGATATTGGCAGCCAAGGCTTCGGCTATGGCGAGGCTGACGGTCGAATCGGCCGGCTGGCCTTTGAACCGGCAAAAGCCGTCCTCGTCCGTAAGGAAACGGTGCAGCCGGTTGTAGGCGGTGGCCGTCTGTTCGGATTTGCCGTCCAGCAAATAGGCTTTAAGGTAATGCAGCAAGGCGTTCCACGCCTCCGCCGTCGTGTCCAAGGCGATTCCTTCGCAAAACCGGGTTACGCGTTGTGACGGCTCGGGCATCCAATAAAACGCGGTATCGTTTTTTTTGCTCTTGCGGAGGGCAGGGCCCAGGGATTTCGGCAAGGTCAGCACGATTTGTTCGCCGGGTTGGATGGCGAACGGGATATGGGTCTGTTGCCAAACGGGGCCGGCGGTTTTCGCCGCGGCGCGTTTCAGGCGGTTGGCCTCGGCCGACAGCCGTTGGAGTTCGGTTACATAGAGCGGGAGCGGCAAACGTCGGGAGGGGGGCGTCAGACGGGTGGCCACGCGGACATACGGCACGGGGTTTAGGTTAAAGAAGAGGAGGCCCGGTTTTTGTCCGCTGGTGTCGGCCGCTTCCGCCCGCCGGCGTTCGGCCCGGGAAGGCCTGAGAGGCCGCATCCACATCTTCCAAAAGCCGGTGGCCGCCCTGGCCGACAGACGGAATTCCCCCGCGAATCCGCCCACACTGTCGGTTACCGCATACAGGACAACGGGGTCATCGTTCCCGGCGGGCGGCTGTTCCGGGGTGATGAGCATGGTTTTGCCCGCTATCGGAAACGGTATGCCCGTACCGCCCTCGCGTCCCCACAATACGCCTTTGAAGCGCACGCTGTCGCCGGGTTTATAGACCGGCCGGTCCATGAAAAAGTAAACACCCGCCACGGTGTCGTTTTCCCAAATATCCGGATTGGCGGCTCCCGCGTTGCCGAACCAGCCCCCAAGGGCCAACAGGCATGTTATGACAAGGCTATATTTTCGGGAAACGGTCATCTTCGAGGAAAAAGTTTTGCAAGGTTTCATGCCGTTTGACGTCGATGGGATAAACGCTGAAAATCGATTCCATGCTTTCTATCAGTTCGGTCAGGGCACCGAAATCGTAATGATCTATTTCACCGCAGGCCAATAGGAAATAATCGCAGTCTTCGGTCGGGATGAGCGGGGTCGGGATTTTGTTTTCCAACAGAAACATATTCAGCCTTTCCAATGGCAAGGTGTGTCGCAACAAAGCATAGGCGTCCAGATAGTCGTCGGTTCGGGTCAAATCCCATTGGGCGTCCCGGTTCAGGAAATAAGCCAACCGGTGGATGGGCAACAACGGGGCTTGGATGCCTAAAATATATACATTATCGAGAAACTCCAAATCGATATTCAGGGCGAATACTTTTTTTGTTTCGGACATGGCACGAAAATTGATATAAATTTGGTGCAAAGTTAGTGAATTTGTAAATTTGCCCTATCTGAAAGCGTGATTTTTGAAAAATGAAAACATACGTAAGGTTTTTTGCGTCGATTTTGCTGGGTTTGGGCGTGGCATGGAGCGGTTTGTCGGAACCGGTGGCCGCGCAGGCTTACAGCAGTTTCCCCTATGTCTCCGATTTCGGTACGGTGGGCGCGCCGGGCGCCGACAACGCGTTGTTCAAATTCGTTTCAGACATGGGTGCCGGCGGATGGTCCATCGAGGCCGTGCCGTCAGGAGAAAATTACCCGACCTATGCGGAGTATGAAGACGGCACCTATTCGGCTTTTTTAACACGGCCGTTCCAGTTTACAGGCGGCTCGACCTATCGGTTGCAGGTAGTGTATGAAATGGATGCCCCTTTTGCCGATGCGGGTTATTATTGGCGTCTGGCGGCGAAAGACCCGGGTAATGTCTTTGGAACGGGTTACGATGTCAGTTTCCCTAGTGAAGGCGGCGCTCCGATGCCCGATGCCAAACTGATCATGTCCGAAACTTCCGGTTTACCGTCCGGCGAATTTACGCCGGGCGCATATGAATTTACCGCACCGTCCACAGGGGAATATGCGTTGATGTTCACGGTCTATCCCACGAATGATGTTGCATTTTTTCCAGAGGGTGCGAGTCGCCATATCCGGATTAAATCGTTCGAGGTAACGGAAAAAAGTTCGTACGACCTGGCCATGGGCAAAATCGTGACACCCGTTTCCCGTCCCGACAATGCCCCGCAGACCGTTTCCGCCTGGGTGCGCAACGACGGCGGTGTACCGGTTTCGAGTTTCACGCTGTGCTACATGGTGGGGGCCACGACGGCGGTCAAGCAGACGTTCAACCAAACCTTGGCGCCGAATGCCGAGGTGTTGGTCAGTTTCGACGAGAAAGCGCAGCTTGCGTCCGGTTCCAACCGCGTCCGGGTTTTCCTGACCGACCAACGGTCGGGCGACCCGACGGCCAACGATACGGCCGCGACGGTATTCCCCGCCATCTACGATGCCTATCAGGCGCCGGTCACGTTCAATTTCGGTAACAACACGCTCAATCAGCAGTGGACGGTTCTGTACGACGAACATACCGACCGTACGACCTGGCAGTTCGGTCAACAGAACGACAAAGCCTGCGCCTATATCAGCACGGCCGGCACGCGGAACAACGCGCGTTTGGCCAGTCCGGGCCTCCGTTTGTCGGCGGGCAAAACCTATCGGTTCCGTTTCCATTACACGGGGCTTTCCGCGATGAATGAAAAACTGGCGGCCTATATGACGGA